>CAYVRC010000012.1:0-31390 GCA_964453205.1 uncultured Pirellulaceae bacterium
ACCTGGCGACCTTGGAAGCACCGCACCACGGCGACGACCACGGCGGCCATGGTGACGCACATCACGACGACGCTTCCCACGACGAACACGCCCACGAATCGGCGTGATCGGGCCGACGACCGATTGACCGCGACCGACCCACTTTATTCACCGACCGTTAACCGCTAACTGCTAATCGCTAACCATGGCACTGGCCGTACCCATCGGACTGGACAACACCGTCGAACGCCCGGGCGAGCGAGCTCCGTTGGTGCTCGGCGACACGACGTACCACGACATCACCGAAATGGTGTGCAGCATCGCCGAAAAACCGCCCAGCAAGGCGTGGTTCATCGGCTTTGCGATCGCGTTCGCCCTGTTGAACTGGCTGGGCATTTGCATTTTGTATTTGATCTACACCGGCGTCGGCGTATGGGGAAACCGGGCTCCGATTTTCTGGGGTTGGCCGATCGTCAACTTCGTCTTTTGGGTCGGGATCGGACACGCCGGGACGTTGATTTCGGCGATTCTTTATCTTTTCCGTCAGGAGTGGCGAACGAGCATCAACCGCGCGGCCGAGGCGATGACGATCTTTGCGGTCGTTTGTGCCGGAACGTTCCCGGGGATTCACGTCGGGCGGGCTTGGTTGGCTTATTGGCTGGCCCCGTATCCGAGTTTGAATCTGTGGATGTGGCCGCAATTCCGTAGCCCGTTGTTGTGGGACGTGTTCGCGGTCAGCACTTACGCGACGGTATCGCTGTTGTTCTGGTACATGGGCATGGTGCCCGACTTGGCGACGTTCCGGGACCGCAGCAAGAACAAGTGGCGACGGATGGCATACGGGATCCTGTCGCTGGGTTGGTGCGGTTCGTCACGTCACTGGATGCGGTACGAGAAAGCCTATTCCCTGCTCGCGGCCTTCGCCGCGCCGCTGGTGTTGTCGGTGCACACGATCGTTTCGTTCGACTTTGCCGTTTCGCAGGTACCCGGCTGGCACACGACGATCTTTCCCCCTTATTTCGTCGCCGGAGCGATTTTCAGCGGGTTCGCGATGGTGATCACGTTGATGGTACCGGCTCGGCAGATTTTCTCTCTGGAAAAGATCATCACGGTCCGGCACTTGGAAAACATGTGCAAGATCATTTTGGCGACCGGCATGATCGTGGGCTTGGCCTACGGGACCGAGTTCTTCATCGCTTGGTACGGCCAAGTTCCCGAAGAAAAATTCGCGTTCATCAACCGTGCCTTCGGGCCTTACGCCTGGGCGTACTGGACGATGATCACGTGCAACGTCGTCAGTCCGAACTTTTTCTGGATCAAGAAAGTCCGCACGACGCCTTGGATGATGTTGGTCGTGTCGATCTTTGTGAACATCGGCATGTGGTTCGAACGTTTTGTGATCACGATCACCAGTTTGTCGCGTGATTACTTGCCCAGTGCCTGGGCCTACTTCACGCCGACGTGGGTCGACTGGTCGATGTTGATCGGATCGTTCGGACTGTTTTTTACCTTGTTCTTGTTGTTCTGCAAATTCATGCCGGTGGTCAACATGGCGGAAACGAAAGCCACGCTTTCCCACGAATTGCACGTTTCGCATTCCGACGGGCGGGGGCACTGAGAATCATGAGCGATTTGAAAACCGAAAAACCGATCGACGAAACTTCCGACACGGAAAAGAAAGTCCACGGCATCGTCGCGGAGTACACCGACGTCGATTCGTTGATGGCCGCGTGCCGTCGGATTCGCGACGCGGGTTATCAAAAGACCGATGCCTTCACGCCGTTCCCGGTTCACGGGATCGACGAAGCCTTGGGCATCAAGCCGACGCACCTGCCGTGGATCGCGCTGGTTTGCGGCATCTCGGGAACCTGCATCGCGTTGTTGATGCAGATCTGGATGAACGGCATCGACTACCAATACATCATCTCGGGCAAGCCTTACATTTCGCTGCCCGCGTTCATTCCGGTGGCTTTCGAGCTGACCATTTTGTTGGCGTCGTTCGGAGCGTTTTTCGGGATGTGGGCGCTCAACGGGTTGCCCCGGTTCAGCAATCCGATTTTCACGAACCCGCGTTTCGACCGGGCGACCGACGACACCTTTTTTCTGTACATCGATTCCAAAGACGAGCGTTTCGATCGCGGCGGCGTCGAGAAGTTGCTCGCCGATGCCGGTGGTCAGCAGATCACGGCGGTGGTCGACGACGACACGCCGACCAAGATCCCGCGATTCCTGCTGGTGACCATCGTTTCGGTGATCGCGTTCTCGCTGATTCCGGCTTTGATCGTCGCCAAGATGCGGGTGACGACCAGCGACATTCCGCGATTCCACATCTTCTTTGACATGGACTTTTCGCCCGCCAAAGACGCTCAGCAGACGTCGACGCTGTTCGTCGATTCGCGGGCGATGCGTCCGGACGTTCCCGGCACCGTTTCCCGGGGCGATTTCCAGGGCGACTTGGATTATTTGACCGGCATCGACATGGAGGAACTGGCCCGCGTCGACGGCGTGCGTGCCGAGCGACTGGTCACCGCGTACGCCCAGGCCGCGGGCGGCCCGGCTCCCGACGACTCGGCTTCCGAGGATTCGGCGGGCGGCGATGCGGCTGCGGTTCCGGTCGACGACACGCCCTGGTTGGAAGACAACCCGCTTGATCTTTCCATGGACGTGTTGCAACGCGGGCAAGAACAGTTCGGCATCTACTGTGCGACGTGCCACGGCTTGGACGGTCGCGGCAACGGGCTGGTCAATCGGCGTGCTCAACAGATTTTGGCGACCGCCTGGGTGCCGCCGTCGAACATGCACGACCCGGATTTGTATTCCGACAAGTACCCCGACGGAAAGCTGTACAGCACGATCACCAACGGCGTCCGAAAGATGTCCGGTTACGCTTCGCAGATCGCGCCGCGTGATCGCTGGGCCGTCGTGGCGTACGTCCGTGCGTTGCAGAAAAGCCAGAACGCGTCGGTCGATCTGGTTCCGGCCGATCGCAAGGCGGAAATCACCAAGACGCAAGCCGAGGTGAAGAAGCAGCTGGCCGACGCGGCCGAGGCCGAGCGGAAACGACAAGAGGAAGCCGCCGCCCAGGCGGCCGAAGCCGAGAAAGCAGCCGCGGAACAAGCGGCCGCCGAGGCCGCTGAATCCGCCGATGCCGCGGCGACCGTCACCGAATAACGCATCGCTGGCCGGTGACGCCGGCGAGACGACACCGATCCTTTTTTCCACCTTTCAGCCGTTCCCGGTCCCCGATGTCCGATCACGCGATCCAAACGAAACCCGCCGACGATCCGGCGTTTCAATTGCCATCGACCCTGTCCCGCCTGACTTTTCCCCTGATCTTGGGCGGCTTGGTCGCCCTGGTCGGCGGCATCGCCATCGGCTATTTCGGCGTCAACGCGACGTTCGGCTTGTCGGTTTATCTGACCGCCCTGATGTATGCGATCACGATTTCGATCGGCTGTTTGTTTTTCGTATTGATCCAGCACCTCAGCCGGGCCGGCTGGAGCGTCGTCGTCCGTCGCGTCGCCGAATTGATGATGATCATGATCGTCCCCTTGGCGATTTTGTTCATTCCGATCTTGGCTTCGCTGGCCGGGGAGGGAACGCTTTACAAGTGGGACGACCCGTCATATTCGACCGACTTGGGCGTCAGCGCGGACATCTGGCTGGAAAAGACGCGCTGGTTGCAACCCGGTTGGTTCGTGTTTCGCAGCATTCTGTATTTCGCCATTTGGGTCGGCCTGTCCGTCTGGTATTTCCGCGGCAGCCGGACGCAGGACGAAACGGGCGAAAAGACGTTGACCGAAAAGATGCAGGCCCGCAGCGGACCGGCGGTCATCCTGTTCGCTTTCTGCACCTCGTTTGCCGCGTTCGACTGGCTGATGAGTCTCGCCCCTCTGTGGTTCTCGACCATGTTCGGGGTGTACATGTTCACCGGCGGGATCCTGTCGGCCCATTGTGCGATCGCCTTGTTGACCTATGTCTTGCAAAAACGCGGGGCGATGCGGGACGAGGTCACGGTGGAGCATTACCACGATTTGGGCAAGCTGATTTTCGGCTTCATCTGTTTCTGGGGATACATCGCCTTCAGCCAGTACATGTTGATTTGGTACGCCAACATTCCGGAAGAAACGCACTGGTTTTACGAGCGATCCCAAGGCCCTTTCTTGACACTTTCGGCGATCCTGATCGTGTTCCACTTTGCGGTCCCGTTTTTCGCGATCATGAGCCGTCACGTCCGTCGTCGTCCGTTTTGGGTCGCGATGGTGGCGGCTTACGTGTTGGTCCTGCATTTCCTCGACCTGTACTGGGTCGTCATGCCGGAGGCGGATCACGCCCACGCCGGTCTGGGGGTTGGTGGTGCGGCCGGCGTCACGGCCAGCCTGTTGAGCGTCGTGGGGATGGTGCTGCTGATGCTGGGCATGATGCTTTTCGTCGCCAGCCAGACCAAACTGATGCCCGTTCGCGACCCGCGACTGGAAGAGTCCTTGGCGTTTCACAACATTTGACCCGCACGCGACATTGCGGCGTTTCGAGCCGCTGCGACGAATTGTCCTCACTTGAACGGTTGATTTAATGGCACAATACGATGACTTGAACGGCAGGCGGATTGCGACGGTGGGCGTGATCTCGGTGATCGTTACTGCGGTTACGGCTTTGGCGGTGCAGGTCGCGTTCTACGCGATGGCGTCCTACACCGATGCGGCGAAGCAGGCGGCGAGCGACTATCGCCGTCAGAACAACGTCCTGAACGAACAGGCCCGACAGGTCGGTTCATTCGGAGTCGACCCGGCCACCGGCAACATCACGATTCCCGTGGAAGACGCCATGCGGACGCTGGTCGACGACAAGAAGGACAGATCCGTAGACGAAAAGAAAACAGACACCAAAGAAGAAATCTAGGACGACCGTGACCAGACCGACAACCGAAACGATTCAGCGACGAGGTGTGCGTAGCCGCAGCGTGTCGGTACCCGCTTTCGGTCGCCTCGTCGCCGCCACGGTGCTGGTCCTGTTCGCCGCCGGGGTGGGCGGCACGCCTGCATCGGCCCAGCCGCTGCAAAGCAGCGAAGGTGTCGAACTGAATGACGGCGTTCCCAAAGAGGTTCGCAACGTCACCGTCGTCCAGCGTTTGGGCGAAACCGTGCCGGGCTCCATCGACCTGGTCGATTCGGCGGGACGAAGAATCACGACCGCCGACTTTTTCGACGGCGAGTTGCCATGCCTGATCACGTTGAATTACAGCGATTGCCCGATGCTTTGCAACGTCCAGCTGAACGGCTTGGTCGGTTCGCTGGAACAGTTGGATTTGCAGATCGGCAAAGATTTTCGGATGCTGTCGGTCAGCATCGACCCGCAAGAGACGACGTCAAAAGTTCGCGAGACGAAACAGCGTTATTTGGACCAAATTCCCAGTCAGTCGGACGCCGCGGAAGGTTGGTCTTTTTGCACCGCCGATCAGGCGGACATCACGCGGTTGGCCGAGACGCTGGGCTTCAGCTACGTCAAGGACGAAGCCAGCGGCGAGTATTACCACCCGGCGATGCTGGCGTACGTCAGTCCCGACGGTGTGATCGTTCGTTATTCGCTGGACGTCGGCTTTCCCGTCGACCAACTCCGCTTGTCGATTGTGGAAGCCGGTCAGGGCAAAGTCGGTTCCGCCGTCGATCAATTCGTGCTGTGGTGCTACAGCTACGATCCGAACAAGAACAGCTACGTCCCGCAGGCCTGGAAACTGATGAGATTGGCCGGCTTCATCACGATCGGAGCGTTGATATCCGCCCTGCTACCGTTCTGGGTGGGGCGCCGCCGAAAACCCGCCGACACTCAGTAGAGACGACACCGAATCGAATCGTCGATTTCGATCCACTTCGAACAAACCTGTTACCGAAAAAACTCTGAATCAAGATGCTCGATCCATTCAACCTTCCGCTGGCCGACTACACCGATCGGTTCTGGTTCCCCGAGCAAGCGTCCTCGTTCGCTGAGGGCGTGGACTGGGTCTACGACATGATCCTGTACGTCAGCTTGGTGTTCTTTGTCGGCATCGTCATCGCGTTGGTTTTGTTTGCGATCAAGTATCGCAAGGCCAAGGGCGTACCGGCCGAAAGCCAGACGTCGCACCACACGCCGTTGGAATTACTGTGGTCCATCGGGCCGTCGTTCATCCTGGTCTACATGTTCATCGTCGGCGCGATTTCGTACTTGGACATGCGGACGCCGCCCGAAGGTGCCTACGAGATCGGCGTCGAGGCTTACAAGTGGGGTTGGACGATGGATTACGGCGGCGGCACGTATCATCCAGAGCTGCATTTGCTGCTGGACGAGCCGACGAAATTGGGAATGCGATCGAGCGACGTCATTCACAGTTTGTTCATCCCGGCGTTTCGCGCGAAGAAGGACATCGTTCCCGGGCGTTACAACTACATGTGGTTCCGACCCACCGTGGCGAGCGAAAAGGTGGATCCGGACGTCCTGGCGGAAGCGAAGAAAGAAACCGGGACCGATTCTTGGGATTACGACAAGTATCAGTTCACCCCCGACGGCTATCGATTTTTCGATCTTTACTGCACCGAGTATTGCGGAACGAGCCACAGCGAAATGCAAACCGTCGTGGTGGTCCACGAGACGCAAGAGGAACTCGACGCTTGGATCAAAGAGAAAGCATCGCGGCCGGACGACGTGCCGCCGGAGAGTTGGGGAAAAACGCTTTACAACCAACGCGGTTGTGCCAGCTGTCATAGCATCGACGGCTCCAAACGGGTCGGCCCGTCTTTCCTGGACCTGTACGGCAGCACGCACGCCTTGGCCGACGGATCATCCGTCGAAGTCGAACCGAACTACATCCGTGAATCGATTCTGAATCCGAAGGCCAAGGTTGTCGCCGGCTACAATGCGGTGATGCCGAGTTACAAGGGCCAGCTCAGTGACGACGACATCGATTCGCTCATCGCGTATTTGAAAACTTTGGCCGAATAGGCCTTTTCGGCGAACGAAATGCACGGCCGACCGAACCGTGGCTCAGGGCAGCGTGCGGTGGCTGATGCGTCGGCCGCCGCACAACTTTTTTAGAACTTTTTAACCAGAATTAGGGCTAGCTCACTATGTCTTCCGCAGGCTTACCCGCCGACTTTCGGGATCCAGGATTCCCGACGGAGCGTGAAAATTATCTGACCAACTCCAAAGGGGTGCTCAGTTGGATGTTCACTCTCGATCACAAACGGATCGGGGTGATGTATTTGGCCGGAACGGTGACAGCATTTCTGATCGGTGGCTTGCTGGCACTCGGGATTCGTCTGCACTTGTTCAGTCCCAACGGCTGGTTGTTCACCGACGGCTGGATGGGACTGACCGATGCCGACAAGAACACCATTTACAACCAAGTGTTCACGCTGCACGGCGCGATCATGGTGTTCCTGTTCATCATTCCGAGCATACCGGCGGCGTTGGGGAATTTCCTGGTCCCCGTGATGCTGGGTGCCAAAGACGTCGCCTTTCCACGGTTGAACCTGAGCAGTTTTTACCTGTGGGTTTTCGGCGCATTGTTTTTCATCGGCGCTTTGCTTTCCAGCGGTCTGGATACCGGTTGGACGTTTTACACGCCGTACAGCACGACGACCGACAGTTCGGTCATCCTGGCGACCCTGGGCGCTTTCATTCTCGGCTTCAGTTCGATCTTTACCGGTTTGAATTTCATCGTGACGATCAACACCATGCGTCCGCCGGGGATGACTTGGTTCAAGATGCCGTTGTTCTTGTGGGCAACCTATGCGACCAGCATCATTCAGGTCTTGGCGACCCCGGTGTTGGGCATCACGCTGTTGTTGTTGATCGCCGAGCGGGTCATGCACATCGGGATCTTTGATCCGGAATTCAACGGCGACCCGGTGACCTATCAGCACTTTTTCTGGTTCTACAGCCACCCGGCCGTGTACATCATGATCCTGCCGGCATTCGGCATCATTAGCGAACTGATCAGTGTTCACAGTCACAAACACATCTTCGGCTACCGCTTCATCGCGTATTCTTCGATCGCGATCGCGTTGCTCGGCTTTCTGGTGTGGGGCCACCACATGTTCACCGCCGGGATGTCGTCGCTGACGACGATCATTTTCAGCGCGTTGACGTTCACGGTGTCGGTGCCTTCGGCGATCAAGGTGTTCAATTGGTTGGCGACGATGTACAAGGGATCGATCAGTCTGACGACTCCGATGTGTTACGCCTTGTCGTTCATTTTCTTGTTCACGATCGGCGGTTTGACGGGCTTGTTCTTGGGCACGCTGGCGACGGACTTGCACCTGCACGACACCTATTTCGTCGTCGCCCACTTTCACTACGTGATGGTCGGCGGAACGTTGATCGCCTTTTTGGGCGGGGTGTTCCACTGGTGGCCCAAGATGTTCGGCAAGATGTACAACGAACTGGGCGGGCAGATTTCCGCGGTCCTGGTCTTCCTCGGGTTCAACCTGACTTTCCTGCCGCAGTTCGTGTTGGGCAGTCGAGGGATGCCGCGACGTTACGCGACGTACGATCCGGAGTTTGCCTATCTGCACCAGATGAGCACCTACGGAGCCTTGCTGCTGGGCGTCGGACTGCTGGTCGCGTTGGTGGTGTTGCTGGCTTCGCTGTGGAGCGGCAAACGAGCCCCGGCGAACCCTTGGGGTGCCGCGACGCTCGAGTTTGCTTGCACGAGCCCGCCGCCGTTTTTCAATTTCGAAAGGGCCCCGGTCGTCGGCGACCCCTACGATTTCCACGACATTTTTTGGGACGACGAGAACGAGCGGTACGTCAAGTCGGAACCGGAGCGGGAGATCGTGCCCGAGGAGACGCCGGCGGAGAGCCCGGCCCATGCCGGCGGACAGAATTGACGTCGGACGCTCACGTGCTCGTCGCGGCGTCGGATTTTTTCCGATCGTCGCGGTGTGCCCCCGCGGGATTCGGTGTTTCGGGAATTTCGGCGTTTCGAGTGATTCGCCGGCCCTTTGCGGCGATTTGACGCACGACTCGGGTCGTGCGGTTTTTTTATTTTCCGGTATAACTGTCGGCTCGTGCGGTCACCGAGACCGCGTCTGAAGTCGACATTTCTTCGACGTTGAATTTGCATGTCCACGACTGATGTCCAACCGCCTGATTCCGAGTCGACGCCGAATTCACACGGCGGCGATCATGGGTCACACGATCACGACCATCCGGCATTCCTGGCACACCACTTCGACACGCCCGAGCAGCAGTTCGACAGCGGCAAACTGGGGATGTGGCTGTTCCTGGTGACGGAAGTCCTGTTTTTCAGCGGGATGTTTTGTGCCTACGCGATCTTTCGGATGCTGCGACCGGAGGTCTTTGAGGGCAACAGTCAGTTCCTGAACACAAAACTCGGTGCGATCAATACCGGCGTGTTGTTGTTCAGTTCCCTGACGATGGCCTGGGCGGTTCGTTGTGCCCAGACCGAAGAGTACAAGAAATTGACGATGTTGCTGGCATCGACTTTGTCCTGTGCGATGGTGTTCCTGGGCGTCAAGTCCATCGAGTACTCGCACAAGTGGGGCATGGGGCTGAATCCCGCCGGCTACTACACCTACAACCCCGCCAACCCTCACCCGGAGGGTCAACCCAACTTTCTGTTGTGGCTGTGTTTGCCGTTTGCCGTCATCACCGTCGGGGTGTTGATCTGGTTGGCGGTTTCGTTCGTCAAGAAGAACACTTTTCAGCTCGCCTGTGCGAAGCCGTTGTTCGTCGTCTGCCTGAGTTTTTTCGGCGGCGTCGGACTCGGTGCGATTCTGGAAAGCGGTGGTGACGCGGAGCATGCCGACGGCGATCATGCCGCCGCCGGAGACCATGCCGACGCACACGGTGACCTGCACGCGGCGGCCGACGGGGATCACGCGGCGGCCGAATCGAACGAGACGGGGGACCTGACGGCCATCGAAGCGTTGGCCAGAAACTCGGCGAACACGGGATTGCAAGGCGAACTGGATGCCCGACGCAGGCAACTGGCGTTGGCCGACGGGACGGTGATGAGTGACAACACCGAGCTGGTTGCGACCATCGATGAAGCCAGCGGAGACGTCTACACGCCCAGGACGGCGGGCGTTTTCTTCAGCATTTACTACTGCATGACCGGGGTGCACGCGATCCACATTCTCGCCGGCGTCGGCGTCATGGTTTGGCTGCTCATCCGATCGATCCGTCAGGATTTTAATCGCCAGTATTTCGGTCCCGTCGACTACGTCGGTTTGTATTGGCACTTGGTCGACTTGATTTGGATCTACTTGTTCCCGTTGCTCTACCTGATCCGCTGATCCGGATCGGCAGCGACGACGTTGTTGAAAACACGAACGCAAAGAAGCTTTGGAAACGATATTCATGTCAGCTCACGGTCACAGCGACGACGGAACGGATTTTGCGCATCCCATGCCGCTGCCTTTGTTGTTCGGCGTCTTTTTCGCTTTGGTGATTTTGACGATCATCACCGTGTTCCAAGCCAACTTTGACCTGGGAAGCTTCGACATCGTCGTCGTGATGGGAATTGCCACCGTCAAAGCCGCTCTTGTCGCCTTCTTTTTCATGCACTTGGCGTTTGACAAGCCGTTCAACATCATCCTGTTCCTTGGATCTTTCGTGTTCGTCGGTTTATTCGTGATCTTCACGCTCGGTGACAGCCGGATGACCTCCGATTCGTTTGAACCCATTATCGATGACCCGATCGCGTCCGAAGTGGTTCCGGCCGAAACGGGCATGTGAGGGCCGGTGTTTGGCGGGAGGCTGATCATGCGAAGCGTGACACGTGATGCGAAGCGTGACACGTCCTTTTTGGTATGATGAGGCCTCAATCCCTGTCCCCCGCCTCTCCCCGAACCACGGTGACTCTTTCATGTTGATTCGTATCGGTTTTTTCGCTGCGCTACTGGCAGCTTGCTCGTCGCTGCCAGTGCAAGCTCAAGATTCGGCTGCCTCGGCGACCGGGTGGACCGTCCTGTTTGACGGCACCTCCACGGACGCCTTTCGCAACTACCAGGAAGAGACCCTGAGCCCGAAATGGAAAGTCATCGATGGTGCTCTGGTCCGCTCGGACAAAGGCGCAGGCGATATCATCACCAAGGACAAGTTCGGGGCTTTCGAATTGGAACTGGACTACAAAATCAGTCCGGCCGGAAACAGCGGGATCATGTATCACGTCACCGAAGACAATCCGAAACCTTGGCACAGCGGTCCCGAGATTCAGATTCAGGACAACGGCAAGGGGCACGATCCTCAGAAATCAGGTTGGCTGTACCAGTTGTACAAATCAGAAAAGGATGCGACGAATCCGGCGGGCCAGTGGAACAAGCTTCGGATCGTGATCACGCCGGACAAGTGCGAACACCACGTCAACGGTGTCAAGTATTTCGAATACGTCAAGGGAAGCGACGATTGGGACCAGAGAGTCGCCGCCAGCAAGTTCAGCAAGTTCGAAAATTTCGGCGAGGCGACCAGCGGGCACATTGCTTTGCAGGACCACGGCAACGAAGTCGCGTTCCGCGACATCCGCATTCGTCGACTTCAATAAGCGGTCGCCACCTGACGACGGTTCGAAAACTTCGTCACGTCTTTGTGGCGGAGTTTTCTGAGACGGGCCGGGTGCCGCGGCGATTCATTTCGCGGTCATCGCCAAAGACTCCGCCGGCCGCCAGTCGACCAATTGGACTTCGACGTTTCGATAGCCGCGAAATTCGTTGATCACCGGCCGATAAGCGACTTCGATCGGGCCGTCGCATTCGTTCATCGCGTCGCACCAGTCGCCGCCGCCGAACGCGACGCCTCGGATTTTGGATTGGCCCTGCCGCAGCTTGACGGACAAGTGGCGGTCACCGCCGCCCATTTTTCGCGCCGGTTCGTCTAAAACGACACCGCGACACATCAAGATCGGCCGAGGGTTGCCGGCACCGAAAGGGGCCATCATATCCATCTGCTTCATCGTTTCCATGCTCAGTTGGCTGAGCGGCGCTTCCGCATCGATCACGATCTCCGGTGTCACGTTGCGTTCGGACCATTGCTTGGCCACAGCTTCGCAAAAGTCATCTCGAAACGAATCGATCTGTCGTTCGTCGATCGTGATGCCCGCGGCGGCTTGATGGCCGCCGAATCGCACCAGTCGCTCGCTGCATTCACTCAGGGCGGCGTGCAGATCGATGTTCATGCCGCCGACACGTCCCGAACCCACCGCTTCCGATTTTCCGGCGGCGTCCATGGAAACGATGATGACCGGCTTGGCGAATTTCTCGCTCAGTCGCCCCGCGACCACGCCGATGACCCCCTGATGCCAACCCACGCCGCACAGGACCAGGGCCGCATCCTTGGCGGGATCGAATTGCTCGGACGCCTGTTTTCCCGCCGCCAGGTAGACGCTGCGTTGCAGGGTCTCCCGCGTCGCGTTGAGGCCGTTGATGTAGTCCGCCAGACTGACGACTCGTTCACCCGCCGGGGCGATCAGTAATTCGACGCCCAGTTGGGCTTGGCCCAAGCGTCCCGCCGCGTTCAGCCGTGGCGCCAGGTTGAACGAAACGCTCTCGGTGGTCAGCACCGAGGCTTGGTCCAACTTGGTCAGTTTCATCAGTTCGGCCAACCCCGGCAAAGGTTGATTCTTGAGCACCTTCAATCCGTGTTCGACCAAGATCCGATTCTCGTCCAACAGGGGAACGACATCGGCGATCGTTCCGATGGCCGCCAGCGACAATGATTCCATCAAGAAGCGTTTCATCCGCTCGTTGACTTTTTTCTGCCCGCATTCGGCTTGGCACAGCGACCAGGCCAGTTTGAATGCCACACCGGCACCGCACAATTCGCCGAACGGGTAGGCCGTGCCGGGCAACCGCGGGTGCACGATCGCATCGGCGTCGGGCAGGACTTCGTCCATCTGGTGGTGGTCGGTGATCACCAAACCGACCCCCAGTTCGCGGCACAGCTTGGCACACGCGACGCTGGTGATGCCGCAATCGACCGAGATGATCAGTTTTTTGTCACGAACGGCCAACTTGCGAATCGCCGCCTCGCTTAACCCGTAACCCTCTTCCAAGCGATTGGGAACGTGATAGCTGACCTTTCCGCCGATCAGTTCCAGGCATTTGACCAGGATCGCGGTCCCGGTCATGCCGTCGCAATCGTAATCGCCGTAGACCACGATCGGATCACCGTCTCGGACCGATCGCATGATCCGCTCGGTCGCCCGAGGGACGCCGGGCAGGGTTTCGGGGTCGCGCAACCCCGACAGTTTGGTGTCCAAGAATTTCACCGCCGCTTCGCCGTCGTAGACGCCGCGACTGACCATCAACTGGGCCACGACCGGCGGCAAACCGGCCGAGCGAGCGAGTTTTTCGACGCGGGTCGCATCGTGGGGAACCACACGCCAAGCACGCTTCACGACTATTTCTTCTTCTCGACGTGCCAGGTGTGCTTTCGCAAATGGGGGTTGTACTTCTTCAGACGCAGTTTTTCGCCACCCGGCTTACGCTTCAGCGAGTAGTTGTACCGGCCGGTTTCTTCGCAGACCAGAAAAATGGTCTCCGCTTTTTTCTTACTTTTTGCCATCAGAAAACTGGTTGATTCTAAAAATGGATCGTGTCGGGGGGAAACGTCGTCGTGGCGACGGCTTGCCAAAGGTATTTCGAAGCCGCACATTATGCCGCAAGACGCCCGGTTTCGGCAAGCCGGAAAGCCAAAACCCGCCGACGAACCTGCGAAACAGCCTCGGCAAGCCGGGGGAATCTTGGGAGCCCCCCGATCGACGAAGAGGACACCCTGACCGCCTATCACGAAGCCGGCCACGCCGTGATCGGATTTGCCTTGGGTGCGACCATCGATTCGGTCCAACTGGGCGGCGAGGCGGACGAATGGCTGCCCGAGCGGTTCGGGGACTGCCGCGTCAATTGGGGCCGCGTGGACCCGAAAGCTGATTCTCAGCGGCAACGGGAGATCCAGACCATCTTGGCCGGCCCGGACGCCGAGATGCTCTATAGCGGCGAGGCGGTGCATCCGGCGTTTCACGGGCCTTGGCAATGGGACTGGCGACAAGCCAGCCGGATCGCGGCGGAACTGTACACCGACGCGGCCGCCCGCACCCGGGTCTTGGAACGGGCGATCCTGGTGCTACACCGGACGATGAAAACCGACGGTTGCTGGGCCGCGGTTGCCGCGATCGCCGACGAGTTGCTGGCTCACGAGTTCATCGAATCCGACACGATCGAGGAAATCGTCGGATTTTGGCTTCGGCACCACCCTTCCCCGTAGCGCGGGACCCGCCCCTCCCGTCGCGATTCGCTTGCCGAGTGAATCCGGAGAGCGGATTGTCGAAAAGCGGAATTCCGATCGACGTCAGACCAAGGCCTCGACCGGTTCCGACTTCCAGATCCCCGAGTCGTCGCGCAGACCCGCGATGGTTCGTTCGGCGGCCCGTTGGCCGCTTTCGATGCAACTCGGCACGCCCACGCCGCCGAACGCACTGCCGGCGACGGCCAAGGTGGGGAACGCCGCCAAGCGGTCATGAATCCGCCGGACCCGTTCGTTGTGCCCGACGTGGTACTGCGGCATCGCGTGCATTTGACGCTTGACGCATCGCATCAGCGGATCGCCTTGGATGTCCAACAGCTTCGTCAATTCCCAGTGGGCCAGCTCGCTCAATTCATGATCGGGCATCCGCAGCAAACCGCTCTGACAAGCTCCGCCGATGAACACCCGCATCAAGACCGTGCCTTCCGGGGCTCGGCCGTCGTACTTCACGCTGGAAAAACTGCACGACAAGATGAAATGATCTTCGACCGACGGCACCACGAATCCGAACGACTGCAACGGATGCTTGATTCGGCCGCGTCGATAAGCCAACGACACGACGGCATAACTGGCGTATTCGATCTCGCCGCTTTCCTCGGACATCGGCGCATCGACGGTCGCCAACATTTGCGACGCCGCGGCCGCCGGGGCTGCGACGATCACCGCGTCGACGTCGTCCCAGCCGCCGCCGGATCCGCCGGCACGAATCGACCAGTTGACACCGTTGGGGACGACTTCACTGACCGGCGAATCCAATTCGATCGCGTCCTCGGGCAGACTTTCGGCCAGGGCATCGATCAATCGCGACATGCCGCCGTGCAAGGTCATGAACTGGCTGTACCGCGCACCGCCGCTGGTCTCGACCGCTTTGGATCGACTGCGTCGTTGATGCAGCATTCCGCGGATCAAACTGCCGTGCCGGCGTTCCATCTCCAAAAACCTGGGCATCGTCGCCGCGACGCTCAGACGATTCGGATCGGCCGTGTAGATGCCGCCGACCAAAGGCTGAACCAGACGCTCGAACATTTCCTTTCCGAAGCGTCGACAAACGAAAGACTTGAGCGATTCATCGTCGCCCCGGCGTCGCGGAGGGATCAAGACCTCCGCACCGCTGCGAAGTTTCCCGAGCGGACTCAGGATGCGTGTCGCCAGCAACGGCCAGATCCTGGAAGGTGCCATCACCATGAATCCGCTGGGGATCGGTTCCAAGCGACCACGGCTGAGGACCATCGCGCCACGGTGTCCTTGATTCGTGCCGATCAATTCGTCGCCCAGCCCGACGTCGCGACAAAGCTCGATCGCACTGGGCGATGTCGTGATGAAATTGTCCGCGGCGCCTTCGATCAGAAAGCCGTCCTTGCGGACCGTCTGAATGACGCCGCCCAAGCGAGATCCGGATTCGAGCAGACGGACGCCGATCTCCGGTGCAAGCTTTTGGATATGCTGGGCCGCGGCCAACCCGGTGACGCCTCCGCCGATGATCGCGACTCGCTTTCTCCCGCTCCGACGCCTCGTATCGTAGATTCCCGAAAACCGGTTTGTTCGAGTTTCATCTTCCATCGCAACACTCTTTCTTTCGATCTTCCCAACGTCAGCGGACCCGCGTCATGACGATCTGGCCGCACGTCGGTCGACTTTGGGGATGTAGATGCAATCCGGTTCCTCGGCCAACAAGTCACCGGTCGCCCCGTAAGCTCGGGCACGCGACCCGCCACAAATTTTGTTGAACTCACAACGTCCGCATTTGCCTTTCAGAAACCTCGGGTCGCGAAGTTTCCGAAACACCGGCGAATTCTGATAAACGTCCACCACGCTTTGACGTGGGAACACACCACACGTCACCGGCAAGAAACCTGTCGGATGAATGAGCCCGGTGTGGCTGACAAACATCACGCCTTTGCCGTCGTTGATGCCCGCCGGCATGAACGGACGATGCGATGCACCGGAGGGACGTGGATGGTCCGACGTGATTGACGCGTCGCGGCGTTCCTTGGTTTGCTGTTGGATCATGAAACGGCGATAATGCATCGCTTCGGTCGTCTTGATCCGATAAGGCTGCTTGAGCGATTGCGTGTAAAGCCTCTGGAAAGCCGCTTCGCACTGTTCGCCGCTCAGTCGCTCGCTTTCCACCGCCCGTCCGACCGGGATCAAAAAGAACACCGACCACATGTCGGTGCGAACTTTGGCAAAGTTGTCGGCCATGACTTCGATCTGATGGACGTTCGCGGGCGTCAAGGTCGTGTTGATCTGGGTGCTCAAGCCGAGATCCGCCGCGGCGGCCAACATGTCCATGCTGTGCCGAAAACTGCCCGGCACTCCGCGGTTGCCGTCGTGCGTCGCCGCGTCGGCACCATCGATGCTGATCCCCATCCGTGAAATCCCGGCGTCGCGAAGCCGCGCGATCGCGTCACGCGTCACCAACGGCGTCGGACTGGGCGTGATCGAAACTTGCAGACCCGATTCGGTCGCGTAACGAATCAACGCGAACAGGTCCGCCCGCTTGAGCGGATCACCGCCGGTCAAAATCAACATCGGCGGCTGAGGAAACTCGGTGAGTTGATCGATCAGCCTCTGGGATTGCCGCGTCGTCAGTTCACCGGGGTCGCGTCGCTCTTGGGCGCACGCGCGGCAGTGTTGACAGACCAAATCACAAGCCCGGGTGACTTCGTAAAAACACAACATCGGGCTGTGATCGAACGACTCCCGTGTTCGGAGGTGAGCCGGATTCGACGTCGGTTGAAATCGAGCGATCATGGGGTTGCCTGGCGGGAAGGGCGAATCCGTCGCGGCCGACAAGGTTGGTTTCCGCTGCGGACTAACCTTTATCGTATCGAAACATGTACCCTCGGGTACACGACCGAAGCGGGCAAACTGTTGCGTCACATTGTCTCAGAGACGTGCCGTCACGCACGGATGCGACGTCTTGTCCACTTTTGCAGCGAATCGACGTGCCGCGATTCAATCACGCATGGCGTCGGCCTGGGTTTGCCAAGCCGCGGCCATTTCGGTGACGCGTTCGGGATCGGCCGCTGCCAAATCGTTGACCTCGGTCGGGTCGACCGACAAGTCGTACAGCTCCCAAGGCCGGCCGGCCGCGGCGACCAGTTTCCAATCGCCGTCTCGGTAGGCTCGATTGTCCTCGTGGCACCACCACAGCGTCCGCGGCGGCAAGGTTTCTCCTCTCAGCGCCGCTGCGAAACTGCGTCCCGGCAGGCTGGGGCGATCGACGCCGCTGAACTCGTCCGGCGACGCGACGCCGGCCAATTCCAGAATCGTCGGCGCCAAGTCGATGACGTGACCCAAGCTCCGGTTCAAGCCTTGGGAACCGACGCCGGTGTCCTGATCGATGACGGCGGGCCAATGCGCGATCAGCGGCGTGTGACATCCGCCTTCGTGAACCCAAGTCTTGTGTCGTCGATACGGCGTGTTGGCCGCCGTGGACCATCCAGGCCCCAAGCACAAATGAGTGTCGGCGGAACCCATCGGCGCGTTCGGATCATGGCCGTCGGCGCGAACCATTAACTCCGCACTGCCGCCGTTGTCCGAGAGAAACAAGATCAGCGTGTCGTCGAACGCGTTCATGGACTTGAGTTGCCCAAGCACGCGGCCGATTTCTTGGTCCATGCGGTCGATCATGGCCGCGTGAATGGCCATTTTGGTCGACTGAAACTTTTTTTGAATCGTCGTCAGTTCGCCCCAGGGAACCGGATGGTCGATTTCACCGGGACCGTACATAGCGATCTGTTCGGGGAAGTGGTACGGCGGCCCGACGTCCGGCTCGATATCCGGCAAGACGCCCTTGATCAAGCCGTCTCGCTGAAGCCGCCCGAACCGACGCTCGCGGGCCACGTCCCAACCGTCGTCGAACACCCCGTCGTATTTGGCGATGTCCTCGGGCAGCGCCTGCAAGGGAAAATGAGGCGCGGCGAACGCCAAAAAATAAAAGAACGGTTGACCGGTGTGCTTCTCGGCATGACTGGCCAAAGTTTCCACCGCGTGATCGACGACGGCCGTCGTGGCATAGTACCCTTCATCGCGAGAGACTTCGGGCAGTCGCACATCGTCCAGGTAGTGGACTTTGGGGCTGAAGAAGCGTCCTTGGTCTTTCAGCAGATAAGACGCATCGAATCCGGTGGCGATCGGCGCGCGATCGAGATGCCATTTCCCGCTGTGATAGCTTCGATAACCGGCGGCACGAATCAAATCGGGCAGCAGCGGGGCCCACACCGGACGGCGACGACTGGTTTTCACCGCCGGCAGCCCCAATTTCTTGTTCGCGGGAATCGCGTCGAAATGAATTTGTTGCGGATAGTAGCCCGTCAGCAGGGCCGCGCGTGTCGGCCAGCACCGCGCCGTGTTGTAAAAATCGGTGAATCGGATGCCATGCTCGGCCAGCGAATCCAAATTCGGCGTTCGGATCTTGCTGCCGTAACATCCCAAATCGCTGTAGCCCAAGTCGTCCGCCAAGATGACCAACACATTGGGGCGGGCGGCCGTGCCGGCGCCGGCGATCCCCTCGGCCGCACGGTCGGCCCCGGCGTGCGATGCCAGCGATGCCAGTGCCAACCACCCCAGCGAGCAGCAAATCGGGAAACGAGACGTCTTCATTTTCTTCATTTTCATCGCGGAGCGACCTTTTGATCTGGGAACGTTCGTCAACCCGACAAAGTAGCACGTCGCACGCCCGGGGTGACTTTTCCAGGCCCCCGGAGTGGAGATTTGCCGCGGGACGGCGACGTGATTATCCTGGCGGGGTGACGGTTCCCATCCTCAGCCTTCCCTCGTCCAGTTGCCGACACTCCGATGATATGCCGCTTTTTCATTTCCGTCAGCGTCTTGTTGGTCACCACCGCCGCGATGCCGGACGCACGGCGTTTGCACGCCGACGTGGTCACCGGATGGAACGAGATCGCCAGCCAGGTATTGATCGACAATGTCGATCTGCAAAATCCCGGCATGTCGTCGCGGACGATGGCCATGATGAACTTGGCCATTCATGACAGCTTGGCCATGACCGGGAGCTTTGGGACGACGGGTTCGGTCGGTCAAACGTTTTATCAATACAACGGAATTTCGGCCGCGACGACGGCGTCAGGAACGGCGGCGGCGGCATCGGCCGCGTACACCGTTTTGCGTTCGATTTACCCGGATCAACAGACCTCGCTGGAGGCGAAATATTCGACCGCGATCGCCGGCATCGCGTCGGGGACCGCCAGGGACAGCGGGATCGCTTTGGGTCAATCGATCGGACAGTCGATCGTCAGCCGCCGCGCGAACGACGGTTACAACACGATGTCGCAGTACCAGCCGACGAATCTGCCCGGCCGCTGGCAACCCGATCCGCTGAATCCGAGCCAAGAAGCTTGGGGACCGAACTGGGGCAACGTGCAAACGTTCCGCATCGCGTCGGTTGCTCCGTTTTTGCCGTCCGCTCCGCCGCCACTGTCCAGTCAGCAGTACGCCACCTCGTTCAACGAAGTCAAAGAACTGGGAGCGATCGACAGCGCGACGCGCACCCAAGAGCAAACCGACATTGGCAAATTCTGGGCCTACGATCGCGTCGGCATGGGCACGCCGATTCGGCTTTATAACCAAGCCCTGCGGAACATCGCCGACATCAAAAACAACACGACCGAAGACAACGCCAAGCTGTTCGCCAAAGCCAGCGTCGCGATGGCGGATGCCGGCATCGTCGCTTGGAATGCCAAATTCGAACACGATCTGTGGCGACCCGTGACGGGAATTCGCCAGGCCGATACGGACGGCAACCCGGACACGATCGCCGACCCGAATTGGACACCACTGGGTGCACCGGAGCTGAACGACCCGGATTTCACGCCGCCGTTTCCGACTTACATCTCCGGTCACGCGACGTTCGGCGGTGCCTTGTTCGCGTCGATCGAGAACTTTTATGGCACCGACAGCATCACGTTCGGTCTCTCCAGCGATGAACTCGACGGCGAAATCCGCATGTTCGATTCGTTGTCCGAGGCGATGGCCGAAAACGGCCGCAGCCGGGTTTATCTAGGGATTCACTGGGACTACGACGACACCGAAGGTCAACTGGTGGGCATCGACGTGGCGAACTTCATCAGCTCGTCGGCTTTCGTCACCGCGGTTCCCGAACCCGGCAGTTTCGCGTTCGGCGTCGCCGCGGTGGCTTGGTGGATGCGGAGACGGCGGCCTGCGTGATCGGTGCGACGCGGTCGCATCGGCTTAAATGTCGATCAAGTCTTCCGGACTGAGGATCGGCTTTTGGTTTTCCTCGGTGTCCTGTTTTTCACGCCAGGGCTGGCCTTCGCGGTAAGACTCTAATTCCAGTTTCAGTTGGTCCAGTTGTTCGTTCCCCTCGACTTCGCCGAGGTCGATCGCACGTCGGCTGTACTCGATCGCTTTTTGCAGGTCGCCCAGTTCTCCGTAACTGGCCGCCAGAGTGCTAAGGATGTGGGCGGCGTTGTAATCGGTCAGCCGCGCGGCTTGGAGACTCAGTTCCAAGGATCGTCTGCCGTCGCGAACACCGTCCTGCGGGGAGGTGGCCAAGACCCAGGCCAAGTTATTCAGGATGCCGGCGTATTCCGCCGCCGGGACGTCGGTCGATTGCAGTTCCGAGGCCGGCCCGGTTTCGGAAGCCTCCAACAGGGCGAGCGCGTCCTCGTAATCCCGGATCGCGTCGGCGTGCCGACCGATCGCCAACAAGGCGTCGCCACGTGACCGCAGCACGCTTTCGTTTTCGGGCTGCGTGGCCAGGATTTCGTCGAACACCTCGATCGCTTGGCGGGGCCGATCGTCGACCAGGTACAGGCGGCCGAGTTGTTCTCGCCAGATGGCTTGCCGGGCTTCGTCGCCTTCCTGCATCTTGATCAATTGTTCCACGGCATTGATCGCATCAGGAATGCGTTTTTCTTCCGAGGCGATCCAGAACTCGACCAAGATCGTTTCGGGAAGCTGTTCGATTCGGGGTTCCAGGTTGATGGCTTCGTTCAAGTACTTTTTGGCGGCGACCAAGTCTTCGTTTTCAAGAGATCTCTGCGACAACTCGATCAGTTTTCGCGGATCGCCCGGTCGCAGTTCCCATGACTTGTTCAAGTCGGCGATGGCCGCCTCCTGGTTCTGCAATTTGCTGTGGACGCGTGATCGCATGCGATAGATTTTCTCTTGCAAGTCGGTGTCGCTTTGCTTTTCGAGAATTTCGGTCAACAGATCGATCGCTTCTTGATCACGATCGGCGTCCATCAATTTGTCCGTGGCCACCGCGACAACGGTGATGTTCAACGGGTCGTCCCCCAGCCTTTGCTTGTAGAATTCGACGGCTTGATCGATCTTGTCGTCATTGAACAACAGGACGACGCGGGCATCCAAGGCGACGGAGTTGCTCGGATCAATCTCGATGGCTTTGTCCAAGTCGGCCAACTGCTGTTCGGGGTCCTCCTGAAAACCGGCTCGCATCGCCAGCATCCCGCTGCGTTTCTTGGCGTCGTCCTCGTACAACTCGATCGCCTTGTTGATCGAATCGAGTGCCAGATCCGCGTCGGCATCCGGAAACAACGACGGGGAATTGAGCTGCGCGATCAAGACGTAGGCTTCGACCAATTGATCGTCGTTCTCGACCGCCTTTTGCAGATATTCGGTCGCTTTTCGCCGCAAGGCCCCGACGTCGCCACCGGCGCCACGCATCATCGCCCCGAACAAACCTTGGCCGAGTTGCAGTTGGACGCTGCCGAGCATCTGTTTGGCGAATTCGGTGTTTTCATCGCCGAGACCTTTGGCGAGCGCAGATTCGAGCAATCGGGCGACCGCTTCCAGCTTGCTGCCGGTGTCGGCGTCGATGCGTTTGAGCACCGCTTCGTCCAGGTCGGCTTGTCCGGGATCGACTTCGGTTTTCGGCTGATCCAAGGGTTGGGGTGCATCGGGCCCGCCCGTGGCGTCGACCGCATCGCCCGAGGTTTCGTCCGCAGGCGGATCCGCGACGGCCGTCTCCTGAGCCGAGGCGAGTGAGTTTCCGGCGGAGATCCACAACGCGGCGCCTGCGGCCAAAGCCACCCAGACTCGCGGCAAGACGTCCGCACGGTGTCGGGGACGACGGTCGGATTCACGCGGTGGAAAAACAGATCGGGATCGCATCAAGTGACTCTTCGCGGTTGAATGGCATGGCACATCGTTCCAGGCTCGCCGAACGTCTCGGCGTCTTTCGTCGTTGGACATTATGACGCAAGTGTCAACGTGACGTAAGCTTGAGCCCTTTGAATTCGCCCCGTCCGGCCCCATCGACCCGCTCCATCGGACTGCACATGACACGCCCCACCGTCTTGGTCACCCGCCGCATTCCTGACGACGCGCTGCGGCGACTCCGGCGGCACTCCGAGGTCCGGTTGTGGGCCGAACGCACGCCGCCACCGACCGAACAGTTGCTGGCGATGGTCCCCGGTGTTCAAGCGGTGTTGTCCATGATCACTGACAAAATCGACGCCGAGCTGATGGATCGAGCGGGAAACGATCTGAAAGTCATCAGCAACCTGGCCGTCGGGTTCAACAACATCGACGTCGCGGCGGCCACCGAGCGAGGCATCCGGGTCGGCAACACTCCCGATGTGCTGACCGATGCGACCGCCGACATCGCCGTCACGTTGATGCTGGCGGCCGCCCGGCGGGTCAAGGAAGCGTCCGATCAGGTCCGCCAGGGCGACTGGTTGACTTGGGAACCGCTGGGGCTGCTGGGAACCGATTTGGCCGGTCGCACGCTAGGGATCGTCGGCATGGGCCGGATCGGGATGGCGACTGCGCGACGGCTCCGCGGCGGCTGGGGCATGAACATTTTGTACACGGCACGGACGCCCAAACCGGAAGCCGAGTCGGAATTGGCGGCGCAAAAAGTCTCCCTCGACGAACTGATGGACCGGAGCGATTTCGTCTCGATCCACACCAACCTGAACGACGAAACCCGTCACTTGGTCGATGGGTCCAAGTTGTCGCGGATGAAACCGACCGCGGTGCTGGTCAATACGGCCCGCGGCGAGATCGTCGATCAGGACGCCCTGGTCGCCGCCCTGAAAGACGGAAGCATCGCTGCGGCGGGGTTGGACGTGACGACGCCGGAACCTTTGCCGTCCACGCATCCGCTGGTCGGTTTACCGAACTGTTTGATCCTGCCACACATCGGCAGCGCGACGCGTCAGACCCGCGGCGCGATGGCGGAGATCGCCGTGGACAATCTGATCGCGGGGCTGGAAGGCCGACCGCTGCGTGCGGAAGTCGACTAGCCGCCGGTCCGTCAAGCCAACAGATCGTCGATGACGTTGCCGTGGACGTCGGTCAATCGAAAGTCACGGCCCTGGAAACGATAGGTCAGTTTTTCGTGATCGATCCCCAACAGGTGCAGGATCGTCGCTTGCAGGTCGTGAACGTGCACCGGGTTTTCGGCCACTCCGAACCCCAGTTCATCCGACGCGCCGTAGTGCAAACCGCCTTTCGTGCCGCCGCCGGCCATCCACATCGTGAACACGTCGGGGTAGTGGTCGCGTCCGAGGATCTGGCTGCCCGCCGTGCGGCCTTCGCGGAACGGCGTGCGTCCGAACTCGCCTCCCCACACGATCAGGGTTTCGTCGAATAAACCTCGCGCTTTCAGATCCTTGATCAGCGCCGCGACGGGCCGATCCATCGTCGCACATTTTTCGGTCAAACCCGTGGTCAGACCCGTGTCTTGCCGCGTGCCGTGATAGTCCCATCCCCAATCGAACAGCTGCACGAACCGCACGCCCGATTCGACCAAGCGACGAGCCAGCAGGCAGTTGTTTGCCAAAGAGGAAACGCCCGGTTGGGCGCCGTAAGCCTCCAGCGTGGCTTGCGATTCTTTGCCGATGTCCATCACCTCGGGAACCGACGTCTGCATGCGAAACGCCAATTCGTACTGCGCAATTCGGGTCAGCGTTTCGGGGTGCCCGAGCCGAGCGGCTTGGAGTTCGTTCAAATGACGCAAGGCGTCCAAGCTGGCCCGGCGGATGCCTCGGGACATGCCCGGTGGGTCGGACGAATACAGCACGGGGTCGCCCTGACTGCGGCACTGCACGCCCTGGTGGACCGAGGGCAAAAAGCCGCTGCCGAAGGACGCCTTGCCGCCGTTGGGTTGCACCCCGCTGCTGATCAAGACGACGAAACCGGGCAGGTCTTCGTTCTCACTGCCCAGGCCGTACGTCACCCAGGATCCCATCGAAGGCCGACCGGCCCGGGGCGATCCGGTGAAAACCAACAACTCCGCCGGGGCATGATTGAACTGATCGGTGTGCATCGAATGCACCATGCACAAGTCGTCGGCCACCTCGTGCAGACGGGGAATCGCGTCGGACATCCAGGCGCCGGACTGACCGACTTGCCGCCAAGATCGCGGCGACCCCATCAGCTTGGGCGTCCCGGACGTGAATGCGAATTCGCGGCCACGCAAAAACGACTCGGGACAATCCTCGCCGTCCCGACGGTTCAGCTCGGGTTTGTGATCGAACAAGTCCAAGTTCGGCGGCGAACCGGTCATGTGCAGGTAGATGACCCGCTTGGCCTTGCCGAAAGCACCCCGCGGAGCGTCCGGCGAGGACGGGCCGTCGGTGGAAGACGCAGCCGCAGTCGAATCGGCGGCCACGAGGCCGTCACCGCTCAGCAGTCCGGCCAGCGCGGCGATGCCGATGCCGGCGGTCGAATGCTGGAAAAAGTGCCGCCGCGTGGCCAGTCGGATCTGATCAACGAGAGGATTCATCGCAGGCTCCGGTTTCATCGTCCGCGCCGGTCACGGCTTTCGACGCCCGGAAAGCGGTTCCCAGGCACGCCGATCGCTCGTGATCCGCCGATCCGTTACGGGATGTCCAGCAGTTCGACTTCGAAGACCAGGACTTCGTTGGGGCCGATCGCGGGCGGCGATCCGGCACTGCCGTAGGCCAAATCCGAAGGGATGTAGACGATCGCTTTTTCGCCGACTTTCATTTCTTGCAAAGCGATTTGCCATCCCTTGATGACTTGGCCGAGCATGAACGTCGCCGGTTCACCCCGCGCGACGCTGCTGTCAAAAACCGTCCCGTCGGTCAGCTTGCCGGTGTAATGCACGGTGACCTGATCCGAAACGCTGGGCGATGCCCCGCTGCCGGGCTTGACGGTCTTGATTTGGACGCCGCCCTCGAGGGTTCGGACGCCCTCGGCTTTGGCGTTCTTTTCCAACCACATCGCGCCTTTTTCTTTGTTCATCGCGGCGGCTTCCTTCATCGCGGCCTGCTGTTCCTCGCTTCGCTTTTGCATCATCGCCTGCAGCTTGCCCTGGACTTCGCGAAGCTGTTCGTCGCTCAGTCGGCTGTCGCGGCCGGCCAAGGCGTCGGCCATGCCGAGGGCGAAGACCGACGCATCGAAATCGTCGGCTTTGAACCCTTGACGGGCCATGCTGGTGCCGACGTCCAGGCCCAGAAAGTAGCCGAGCGGACTGGCGGAGGCGTCCGCTTTTTCTTGAGCCATGATTCGATGCGTTTGCGGGGAAAGGCTGGTCAACAGCGCCAGCGAAAACAACGCGGCGCCGGATCGGAGGTTGATGAACGAGGACATGAAAGATTTCTTCTCTACGGTGAATTGGGCAGGGGGGGCAGGGGCGGCGAACACGGGCCGCCGCCGAGACGACAGAGCCGCGGGGGGGCGGCTCGGGTTTGAAACTAACCTCGACTGCAAAACACGGTCCGCTGCCGTCTGGGATTCGGCCCCTGAGAATAACTGTAGGCCGGGGACATTGCCATGCAACGATCGGTCAATCTGGACGAGTCGCGGAATTCATCCGCTGCGGATCCACTCCGACGGGGCCTGTGACGTCCCTGCCGCCGCGTCGCGATTCCCTCTCATCGCTGGATCACGACCGCGACGGCGATCAAAACGATCACGACGGCCACAACGGCCAACATTTTTGCCAGGCTCACCTCGGCGCGAGGCTCGCCGCCCAGACGTCCGCGGATCTGCCGCTCCAACATGTTGTGGCCACGCTGGGTGATCGCCGAAGCTCCGACATCGGCTTTGCCGGGTTTGCCGTTTTCGTTCGGAGCCGGATCGATTTCCAAGCCATACTTTTCGCCGATCCGCAGCATCACGCCTTGCACGGTGCGGGCGTTGAACGGCCTCTTTTCGGGTTCTTTCTCCAAAAGCTGGTCGACGATTTCGTCCAACTCCGCCGGGCAATCGCCGACCAACTGGCGGATCCGTGGGGGACGAACCTTCAGGTGTTGTTCGAAAAGCTGAGCAAAGTTGTCACCCAGGAACGGCTTTCGCCCGGTCAGCATTTCCATCAGGCAACAGCCCAGGGCGTACAGGTCCGTTTTTCCGGAAATCATCGCGTCCCCGGTGATTTGCTCGGGCGACATGTACGCGTGCGTGCCCACGGTCAGCCCGGTCGACGTCAGGTCGGCCGCGTGCGTATCGCGGGCGATGCCGAAATCGCCCAGCTTGACGGTCGCGTCTTTGGTCAAAAAAAGATTTCCCGGTTTCAAATCCCGGTGGATGACACCGAGGTTATGGGCACACTGCAAAGCCGAGCAGATCTGGCGAGTGGCGTCGACCACGGCGGGCCAAGCGATCGCCCCGGAGGATTCCAGCAAGTCCTTGATGGTTCCGCCTTCGACCAGTTCCATGACGTAGTAAAGGACCCCGCTGTCCTCGCCGCCACCGTAACAGGCGACGATGTTGGGATGTCTCAGACGCTTTAAAATCGTCGTTTCCCGTTCGAACCTGGCTCGGATCAGCGAATCTTGGCTGACGCCGGGGTGCAGTTTTTTGATCGCCACCCGCTCGCCGGTTTCCCGCTCGGTCGCCAAGTAGATGGTGCCGACGGTCCCGGCGCCGATCACCGGGCCGACGTCATAATCGTCAAGATTCGGCGACGGCATCGATTCGCATCTCGGGTGGGGGCAGGGGGAAGGGGCGAGCCCCGTTCTAATCGTTCCGGCGGCCTGAATCGAGTCCACACTGTCACATCGACGCTGCGGATGCGAGACTGTTTTTGATTCATCGCTCTCCTCCCTAAGATAATCCAGAACGAATGTCCGCGTCCGCCCCCGACCGTGTCACCACCCGGACCCTTCAGCGAATGAAGACCGAGGGCCGCCTGATTTCCATGCTGACGGCCTATGACCATCCGACCGCGACGGCACTCGATGAGGCCGGGATCGACATCCTGCTGGTCGGCGATTCGCTGGCCATGGTCGTCGGCGGCCACGAGACGACGCTGCCGGTGACGATGGACCAGATGCTTTATCACGCCGAAATGGTCGGGCGGGCCGCCCGGCGTGCGATGGTCGTCGTCGACCTGCCGTTTCCCGAAGGCCAGCTCGCCATCGCTCGCACCCTGCAATCCGCCTCGCGGGTGCTGAAAGAAACGCATTGCCACGCCGTCAAACTGGAAGGCGGCGCCGAACAAGCCCGACGCATCGAATCTTTGGTGACCGCCGGAATTCCCGTCATGGCCCACGTCGGCCTGCGGCCCCAAAACATCCACGTCGACGGCGGCTATCGTGTCGGACGTGACATGAATCGCTTGGTCGGCGATGCCGTGGCGGCCCAAAACGCCGGCGCCTTTGCCGTCTTGATCGAATGCGTCACCGAGCCGATCGGCCAGGCGATCACCGCGGCGGTCGACGTCCCGACCATCGGGATCGGCGCCGGTCCGCACGTCGGCGGTCAAGTCTTGGTGACCAACGACTTGATCGGCCTGACCCAAGGCTACCTGCCCAAATTCGTGCGACAGTACGCCGATGTTCGCGGCGTCATTCGTGATGCCGCGACCGCTTACAAACAAGCGATCGATGATCGATCATTCCCCGGGGCAAAAGAAACTTTCACACCATGACCGGATTCACCGCACCCCAATTCGTGTTCGCCACGACGGACGAGCTTCAGCATCACGTTGCCGATGCCTTCACTGACCTGGTCACCGATGTGTGCAGCTCGAAAGACAGATTCAACGTCTCACTGTCCGGCGGTTCGACGCCGAAACGCTTGTACGAACTGCTTGCCGATCGGGAATTGCCGTGGGACCGGATCCACTGGTTCTGGGGCGACGAGCGCAATGTGCCGCCGGATCACCAGGACAGCAATTTTCGCATGGTCCGACAGGCTTTGCTGGATCACATCGATGCACCGGAGAAGAACATCCACCCGGTTCCCGTCGACGTCGATGATCCGGACAAGGCGGCCTTGGATTACGAAGGCGAATTATGGAACCACTTCGCCGGATTGCCGCCACGCTGGGACCTGGTCTTGTTGGGGATGGGCGACGACGCTCACACCGCGTCGCTGTTCCCGGAAACCAAAGCGATCGATCAAAACGACCGAACCTTTGTCGCCAACTGGGTACCCAAGTTCGACGGCTATCGTTACACCCTGACGCAGTATGCGATCAACTCCGGTGCAGAGATCTGGTTTCTGATCGCCGGGGCGAACAAGCGCACCGCCCTGAATCAGGTGATGGGACACGACCGAAATCGGTCCCTGTACCCGGCCCAATTGATCCACCCCACGCGATGGTTTCTGACCCGCGACGCGACCTCCTGATGACGACCCGGGCTCAAGCCAGCTTTTCCAAAAAGCTGGGCAACGCACCGATGTAACACTCACAGTGGGGACACATCGACCGGCGTTCGTCGACGCGGACTTGGCAACGCGGACACGGACGCGACGGCAAAGTCGATGTCGAAAAGACCTCCGGGGTCGGCACGGGGCCGATCGGATGGTCACTCAAGATTCGCATCACCCCGGTATCCGACAGAGTGTCTTTCGGTTGCGGGACGTAAACCGGCCCCTGGCACTTGGGACAAGGCAAGGTCTTTCCGGCAAGTTTCATGTCGGCCTTGCTTCGATGACCGAATTCGCATTCGACGTAGATGACATCCATGGGGAGACCTTTCTGTTGGAACCGTCGGTGACTGACCGGCGATTGAACATCCCGCCCCCGCCCGAGTTCCGCGGAATCTTGACGCACGATCGCCGAGGGGTGCCCGAAGGCCCGTGCCCGAAGGCCCGTGCCCGAAGGCCCGTGCCCGAAGGCCCGTGCCCCAACGGCCCGTGCCCCCTGAGCGGACGCCGCGGGGGAGTTCGGATCATTCCGGTGCCGGTTCCGGTCGCTGCGGCCGATCGGGGCGATCGTCCTCGCGCTCGCCCCCCGGTCCGTCACGTCCGGGGCCGCCACGTCCGGGGCCGCCGCGGCCCGGTCCACCACGTCCCGGTCCGCCGGCCCCCGGTCCGCCACGGCCTTCGCCACGTCCGCCAAAACCTCCCGGGGGTCCGCCACGGCCTTGACCGCCACGCGCCCGTCCGCCGGGGGCACCACGTCCGCCGCCGAATCCGCCGCGTCCTTCGGCGGCCGGATCGTCGTCCTCGGTCGCCACGCTCACGTTATCGGCGGGGTCGACCGGGTCACCTTGATCGGTCACGCAGTACAAGTGTTTGTCGCTTCGCAAAATCATGCGGCCGTCACTGATCGCCGGAGTCCCGCCGAACGACTCGGCATCGCCGGTCACGCGGTTCACGCTGATCTGTTTCAGTTCATCGCCCAATTGAAAGACGAACATCTGGCCGGAGCCGTTCAAATAGTAAAGCTTGTCCCCGGAGACCACGGGTGACGGGTAGTCCAGCGACCCGAAGCCACCGCCGCCGCGGGCGGCACCTTGCAAGCGAACTTGATCGATCTTCTTGCCGGTCTTGCCGTCGATCGACGTGACGACTCCGTTGGCAACCAGATAGACGTTGGACTTGTAACCGACGGGTGATCCGAAGCGAGCCGAGTCCCGCCCCGTCCAGACGATGTTGCTGTCGGTGACGTCCCCTCGGCCGCCGACCTTCACGGCAACGCTGCCGCCGCCGCGTCCGGTGAATGCAAAGACGAGACCGCCGCCGCTGATCACACTGGAATGGGTCTGTTCCGCGCCGGTGGCTTCGCTGTACCAACGCAGCTTCCCCGTCGCCGGATCCAAACCCCAAATCTCTTTGGCGACGCTCATCACCAAGTCCGTCCGCTCGTCGTCGACTTTGACCAACGTCGGCGTGCCCCACATCCCGTCCAAGCCCTCCGCCTCTTGTCGCCAAACTTCCTTGCCGTTCGTTTTGTCAAGCGCCACGATCGCTTGGCTTTCGGCCGACGCGGTCACGATGACGGTGTCACCGTAAACGACGGGACTGGCCGACGATCCCCAAGCCCACGGGTCCGATTCGGTGCCGATCGGCGTGGCCCAGAGCCGCTTGCCGTCCAGGTCATAAGCCGACGCACCGCTTTTGCCAAAGTAAACGAACAACCGTTGCCCGTCGGACACCGGCGTGTGCGACGCGTAGCCGTGTGCCGTCACGCCGATTCCCGCGTAAGGGTCTTCGGGAAGCACGGCAGGCACATCGTCTTGCCAAAGCTTTTCGCCGGTTTGCAGATCGACACAAACGACGTGCCGCATCAAGTCCTTCATGTCACCCGGATTTTCGCGACTCAGTCCGTAACCCGAATAGCAAGTCACAAAGACACGATCGTCCACGATGATCGGACTGGAAACACCGGGGCCGGGAAGAGCGGCCTTCCACGCCACGTTGGCTTTGGGGGACCACTGCGTCGGCAACGGCTCGGCATCCCCGCTGACACCCGACCCGCCCGGCCCGCGAAACCGCAGCCAGTCGTCGGCAAAACCGCCGGACGCCAGGCCCCCCGAAACGATCAAAAAGACCAGTGAGCGAAGAAAAGCCAATGATCGAGGAAAAGCCAGTGACAGAAGAAAAGAACGTGCATGATTCATGACGGAGCCATCATCCCGGTGCGAAGAAGGATCGGCGAAACGAAGCGACGGCCTCGCGATACTCGCCCAACGTGAACGCGACGACAGCGTCGACTCGGCAGAACAAGATCCGAAATCTTCAAAATGAAGTCCCGGCCAATCCCCCGGCCACGGCCCATCGTCACCCGAAAGCGTAGCGCTCCCGGTCCGATTGAACCCGTCGCGTCGACAAATGGACCGCGGAAAAGCGAAAAGCCTCTCGGCCACGGCTGACATGCCCCCCGTCGCCCGCCGCGTGGCAACCAAGCGATCGGGGGCACCAAAGCGATCGGGGGCAACTAAGCGAGCAGCTCTTCGAT
>CAYVRC010000012.1:31490-53811 GCA_964453205.1 uncultured Pirellulaceae bacterium
AAGCGATCGGGGGCACCAAAGCGATCGGGGGCAACTAAGCGAGCAGCTCTTCGATGACCTGGCCGCCGAACTGGCTCAACTGCTTGAAGCGACCGGCGTGGTAATAAGTCAACTTGTTGTCGTCCAAGCCCAACAGTCGCAACAGCGTGACGTGAAAGTCTCGGACGTGGCGGACGTTTTCGACCGCTTCGCCGCCGATCTCGTCGGTCGCCCCGATGGTGTGCCCGGCTTTGACGCCGCCGCCGGCCATCCAAATCGTCATGGCGTTGGGGTTGTGATCGCGTCCGTACGCCAAGCCGCCTCCGCGAACCCCGTTGTCCGGCGTGCGGCCGAATTCTCCCATCCAAACGATCAAGGTTTCCTCCAACATTCCGCGGGCTTTCAGGTCCTTGATCAACGCCGCGATCGGTCGATCCACCGACGGGATCAAGGCCCCGTGGGCCTTGGCCAAGTAGTCATGCGAATCCCAGGTGCTGGCGTAAACCTGGACGAAGCGGACGCCTTTTTCGACCAGTTTTCTGGCCAACAGACACCGGCGTGCGAAGTTGTCGGTCGGTTCTTGCCCCACGCCGTAGCGGTCCAGCGTCGCCTGCGATTCGTCGTCGATGTTCATCACCTCGGGGACCTGCATCTGCATCCGAAATGCGAGTTCGTAGTTCTGCATCCGCGCGGCCAAGTCGTCATGCCGAGGGTGCTGCGCCGCGTGTCGCTCGTTCAAAGCCTGCAAGAAATCCAGATTCTGCCGTTGATGTTCGCGGGTGATCCCCGGGGCGGGCGCGATGTCCAAAATCGGCGATCCCTTGGGCCGCAGCGGGGTGCCTTGCAGTGCGGTGGGCAAGTAACCGTTGGACCAGTTCGCGGCGCCGCCTTGCGGGTAAGCCAGTTCCGGCAGCACGATGAACCCGGGCAAATCCTTGTTTTCGCTGCCCAGGCCGTAGTTCACCCAAGCGCCGATCGACGGGTCGCCCCCGAACCGGTTGCCGGTGTTGACGTGATAGTTGGCCGTCGGATGATTGACCGATTCGACCTGGCAACCACGATAAAAACACAAGTCATCGGCAACGTCAGCCAAGTGTTGCCAAGGTTCACTCATCGGCACTCCGGACCGGCCCACCCGGCGAAATTTGAACGGGCTTTCGACGTAATAGCGTTTGCCGCTGCTCATCGCCGACTGTTGTTCGCCGCCCCGTTGAAATTCTTTCAGGTGCAATTCGCTGAGCTTCGGCTTGGGATCGAACGTGTCGATGTGCGACGGCCCGCCTTCCATGTAAAGAAAGATACAGTGCTTGGCTTTGGCCTGCGGAAAGTGCGGTCCCCTTGCCGCGGAATCCGCACCGGATTCGGCAGCGATCGAATCGGCCAACATCGACGTGAAGGCGACGCTGCCGAGCGAAGAAGACAGGCTGTAAAGAAAGTCGCGACGAAGCATGAGAGATGTCGAGCTTTGCGGGGGAAGGGTTGTCGACTAATAGATGTAAATGAACTCGTTGCTATTGATCAGCATCAAGCAGACGTCGCCCAAACCGCGGGTGCGGGCGTCCACGTCGCTCGGCAACAGGTCCGGGACGTAGTCTTCATAGGCGAACAGTTTTTCGGTGAAGGTGAACGGTTTGCCCGTGTTCTCGTCGATCGCTTCACGCACCACCTCGGTCGGCCGGGTGTCGCGATGAAGCGAAAGACGCTCGTGTCGGGCGGTCATCTCATGCCAATGCCGACGAACCGACTCGGTCGTCTGTTCGTCCGGCGAACGCTGATAAACCAACTGGAACAGTCTCTCGATGACGTCGGCTTCGTCGCCGCCGGCTTTCAACACACGATCGGCGAGGGCCAAAGCTCGATCGTTGGATTCTTCACTGTTCATCAACGTAAAGACCTGCGGCGTGACATTGGATTGATCACGAAGCTCGCACGACGTTTCGGACCCCGGTTGGTTAAACGTTTCCATGAACGGCAAACGGTGGCCTCGGAGATTATGAATGTAGATCGAACGACGGTTCCGCTGCTCGGGTTGCGGATGAGCAACGTAGCTGGGCGCGAACGTCCCCATGATCATGCGAGGCTGCAGCGAGGCTTCCAAATTCATGTCGGGTCGAACCGGAATGCCGCCGATCTCCGGATTCAGTTCGCCGGAAACCTGCAACATCGAATCGCGGATTTCTTCGCTTTCCATCCGTCTGGGCAAAAAGGTGGCGTACGATTCTTGACGGGGATCGATTTCCGCCAGTCGCTCCGGTTCCGGGTGAAGGCCGCCGCGACGATACGCCGCCGAGTTCATGATTCTCCGGTGCAGGTCTTTGATCGACCAGCCGTTTTCGCGAAGCCGAATCGCCAACCAATCCAGCAGTTCCGGATGAGTCGGTTTCTTGCCCGTCGCCCCGAAGTTGTTCGGGTTGCCGGCGATCCCACGACCGAAATGGAATGTCCAAATGCGGTTGGCGATCACCCGCGGCGTCAACGGGTTCTCGTCGCTGATCATCCACCGAGCCAGCGCCAGGCGACGACCGCTGACGGACTCGGGCAACGTGACTTCCACGTCACCGTTCTCGTTGACGACTCCGGAGACGGCGGACAACACGCCGGGGGTCACCGCCGGGCCGTCGGCGAAGGGATCGCCACCTGTCAAAATGTGCGTCCTCGCCAGCCGGCCTTTGCCCATCGGGTCGGCGGGCATTTCGGCGCGGGATTGGGATTTACCTGGGGACCGTGTTTTGCCGCTGTAGACCGAGTAGGCAAAGGGCTGATAGCGGTCCCGTTCCCAATCGAAGCGGACCCGCCATTTGCGACCGATGCGATCTTCGCCGAACTCCTTGGGCGTTCGTAAAGGTTCCTTGGGCAGGTCGGCTTCCTTCATGCCGGCCTGCTTGGCTTCGCGGATCGACTCGTAGGGCAAACCACGCGCGGCGAACCAGTCCGCTTCGCGTTTTCGTTTCTGTTCGTCCAGCCGTTGCATCATCTTTTCGTTTTCTAGCCGACGCTTTTCGTGATAACGGAAATCCTTTTCCATGCCCCGCAGGTTTTCATCGCTGTGCCAATTCGTTTTTCGATCGGCGAACTGAGTCGTCGCGAAGGCGGCCTGAATGCTGTAGAAATCGCGGGTCGGGATCGGATCAAACTTGTGATCGTGGCACCGGCAGCACTGCAGCGGCTGGGCCAGGAAGACTTGCCCGACCGAATCGGTGATGTCGTCCAAGTACTGCTGCCGCGTCACCTTGGCGACGCTCATCGCGGTGTGTTCCCAGGGTCCCATTCGCAAGAATCCGGCAGCGACCAACAGCTCGGTTTCCCGATCGGTCGACAATTCACCCTGACCGGACTTTTCTTTTTCGCGAAGCTCTTCGGCCAATTCGTCACCGGCCAACTGTTCGACGGTGAACTGATCAAACGGTTTGTCCCGGTTGAAGGCCCGCACGACGTAATCGCGGTAACGCCAGGCGTTGGGTCGTTCCCAGTCGTTGGCGAATCCGCTGCTATCGCTGTACCGGGCCACGTCCAACCAGTGGCGTGCCCACTGTTCGCCGTAATGTGGGCTGCCGAGCAATCGCTCGACCAAATCGGCGAAAGCCTCTCGGTCGTCCCGCGGGTCGGCGACGAAGGCTTCGACATCGGCCGGTTCGGGCGGCAACCCCAGCAGGTCAAACGTCGCCCGGCGGATCAAGGTGCGACGGTCGGCGGGCGGAGCCGGCTGAATCCCTAATTCCTTCATTTCGGCGTCGATAAAACCGTCGATCGAATCGTGCTCAAAACTCCGCTGCAAGGACTGGTACGCCCACAAGTCTTCCGGTTTGTACTTTCGCTGCGTCCAATCGTCACTCAGCCCGCCACTGGTCATCACCGTGACGCCCTCGGCGAATCGGTCGTAGATTTCTTGGACACGGACGTCGTCGGGCCAAGGCGCGCCGGCATCGATCCAATCTCGCACCGCCCAGATGTCCTCGTCGCTCAGTCGATCGGCTTCCTTGGGCGGCATCTCGTAGCCGGTTTCCTCGCGGGAAATCATCGCCATCAGCGGACTGTATTCCGCTTCACCGACCGCGACGACCGAGTCGCCGTAGTCGTCACCGCCCCGCAGCATCGATTCGCGAGACTGCAGGCGGAAGCCGCCCTGAATCTCGTCCGCCGAATCGCTGTGACAACCGAAGCACTTTTCGCGAAAGATCGGCTGGACTTGGAGCGCAAACAGTTTCTCGCCCACGCCGGGCTCACCCGATTCGTCCGGTGTCGTTTCTTCGCATGCGGCGGGCTCCACGCCGCAGATCGTTGCCACAGCGATGCAGCCGATCGCGGCCCAGCGGCCGAGCAAGGGAAACAAAGACTTTCCGTCTGACATTTCTTGTCTCATTCACTTCGTTCGAGTTCAGAGATGATGCGGCGCGCCTGTTCCGCGTGCTCTTCCAACGTCTTGATCTGCACCCATCCGGGAGCTTCGGCACGGAACCCCGCGGTGAAGCCGCCGACCGCGACGGCCCGGATACCGGCATCGGCCAAGACGCCGACCAGCATTTCGGCGGCAACCTCCGTCGGTCGCTCGGCAACCGTCACCAGATTGGCTTCGTCAAGTGAACTCATCGCTCAGGGTCGATCCGTGTCGGTGGGAAGCGGTTCATGTTTGGGCAGATCGGGCAGGGAACCGACACGCCTCGGAGGCGGTGTCCACACATCCTCCACCTCCTGTCCTCCGCAATCGCGACGCAACAACAAAAAAGTTCCGCCGACCAATCCCCAACATAATGCAAACACCAGTCCGCTTGGGAAAAAATGCAAGGCGGATGTGACGACCCCGCCGCCTCGGGGGTCCTCGATCGCGGCCACCGGTGGCAAGATCGGCCGGACCATCGACTCGCAAAGCCACGACACCCCCAGCCCCATCGCGCCGATGACGACGGCGCACACGCCGGCCACCAACACGTAACCGGTCAGTTGCAGCGGCCGCCGGAAAACCATTTCGTAACCGCGGCTGAGCGCGTCCAGTGGGTCCGGCGTCGGCTCGTTGATGATCGCCGCGACGGCCGCCGGAATGGCGACGAAGCTGCCCAGTGCCAGCAAGCCGGCCGGCAACAGCGTCGCCAACATCAGCACGCCCACCACGGCGTCGGTGACGGCGGACATGGCTCCTGCGGAATCCCCAAAGGAGACGTCGCCGACGATGCCTCGCCGCAGCCATCCCAGCGCGACCACGGGAATCAACAGCGCCGAAATACAAACGACCGGCGTGACCAACGCCAACCAGGTCACCGGCGTGCGGCGAATCGCCACTCGTAAAGCGTCACTCGTGCCGATCAAATCACGCCCCGCCGTCAACAATGCGCCCTGCCGGGTCAACATCAACAGGACCGGTGTCCAAATCAAAGCCGTCCAGACCCCCACGCCGAGCGTCAACCGCCACGACGACGTGTCCGCCCAAACGCTCACCGGGTTGATCGCCCCGGCGACGCGAAGGAACAAGCCCAGCGGCCGAAACAAGCCGTCATCGCCCGCGACCAAAACCACCGGCGGAAACGCGGCGCCGGCGACACCCAACCCGGCAGACCAGACGACGTGAACGAGTGCGACGATGATCAACGTCAACGGCGATCCGGCCAATCGCAACACGCGTCCCAGCCGAATCCACGGCAACACGTCCACCCACTCGCGGCTCCGCGCCAGGATGCCGCTTTCCAGCCGGTGACCGCCGTGCATCTGCGGCGTCGCTCGGTCGTTGTCGGTGGGATCGGGATCGGTGGAAGACATCAAGATGACAAACACAAAGCATCAAGGTGACAAAAACATCAGGGTGACCGGGGTCGTCCCGAGGGCCGGTTTGAATCGGCTGGCACGATTATTCCCTGTGAGGCGAGTGGGCAACATCCCGCTTTGTTCCGTCGAGACGCTTCGATCGACGTCGGCGAAGCACCGAAAAAGACGAATTCACCGGTGAAAAGCGGACGCACCCCTTCGGAGTGATCTAGTTTTCCATGAAGTCGCCTAGCGCGTGCGACGAATTTTCGCTACACAAAACTCCACCGCATCACGTCGATGTCCGCATCCATCCGCCCCGTCCGTCGCACCCGAGCCCTTGTCGATAGCGAAGTGCAGGGCGGCGTGCTTCGCAAAATCACCGTTCACTGGATCTTGTTGTTCGTCTGCAACACCCTGGCCCTGATGATCTGGCTGCGTCTGTTCGAACGTCCCGACGTCGGCTGGGGCGAAACGCTCCGTGAATGTTGGACGCGTTTTCTGCCTTTCTTCATCGTCACTTGCGCTTTGATTCCGGCGTTCGTGTTGGACACGTTGAAGCTGACCAATCGATTCGCCGGTCCGATCAGCCGCCTGCGAGTGTCGCTGCGTGCGGCCAGCGAAGGTCGTCGCGTCAAACCGCTGCACTTCCGGACGACTGATTACTGGGCGGAGATTGCCGAGAACTTCAACAAAGTCATGCGGCTTCGTGGGGACCAAACGCCAGCCGATGCGACTTGCGAAGCGTCCGGCGGCAACGGGTCGACTTGAGCCCGCTCGTCTCAACCTCTTGTCTCTGTCTTTTCGTTTTCACGTCCTCTCTCGAGTTTGATCATGCCACGTATCCTTCGACATCGATCCGGCAATCGACGCGGCGTCGCGGCGGTCGAGTTTGCCGTTTGCCTGCCGGTGTTGGTGCTGTTGGTTTTCGGATCGATCGAAGCGTCCAGCTTCATCTTTCTTAAACAGTCACTCTGTGTCGGTGCCTACGAGGGGATTCGCGACGCGATCCGTGACGGCAGCACGAACGCCCAAGCCGTCGCACGGGTGCAGAATATCTTGAATTCCCGTGGCGTCCAGGGATTCACCGTCAGTTTCCCGAGCGGCGAATCGGCCGACATCGATCGCGGCGAGGAAGTCGTCATCGAAGTCAGCGCCCCGACGCAGCCGAACAGCCCGTTGGCCGGTCGATTCATCGCCAACCGGACGATCACGTCTCGCGTCGTCATGGTGAAGGAATGATCCGCCGCCACGCCCAACCCGTCTGCCCTCGTCTCGCTTCGCTTGTGTCCCGTCGAAAGTTCCCGATGAACCGAAAAGCCAAACCCGCACACCGTCGCGGCGCGATGATGGTCTTGATCGCCGTGATGCTGCTGGGCTTCATGGTCGCCGTCGCCTTCTCGGTCGACGTCGCCCAGATGCACTTGTCGCGAACGGAGCTGCGAACCGCGACCGATGCAGCCGCCAAAGCCGCCGCGGCCACCCTGTCGGACACCTTGGATCAAAACCTGGCGATCGCCCGAGCGCAACAGATCGCGGCGGCCAATACCGTCAACGGCGATCCCTTGATCATCCCCGCGTCGGATTTTCAGTTCGGTCGCAGCCAGGAATCGGTGGGCGGAAAATTCGATTTCGCCCTGAACCAAACCCCGCTCAATAGCGTTCGTGTCGAAGGTCGTCGCACCGCCGATTCTCCCTCGGGGGCGGTGCCCTTGTTTTTCGGCAACGTCTTGGGCGTCAGCACGTTCGAACCGATCACCAGCGCGATGGCCACCTACATCGAACGCGACGTCGTCTTGGTCGTCGATCGCAGCGGGTCGATGGCCGGACAGAAATTTGCCGACTTGTCGGCCGCCATCGATGTCTTCGTCAACACGTTGGACTCAACCCCCGTCGACGAACGCGTCGGGTTGGCTTCCTACAACGACCAAGCCACCGCAGACGTCGCGTTGACGGAAAACCTTGCGGAGATTTCCGCCGGCATGGCGGCGATGCCCGTCGGCGGCTTCACCAGTATCTCTCGAGGCATGAACGCCGGCGGGCAAATCATGCTTGCCGGTCGCTCGCCCGATTTCGTCGAACGCACCATGATCGTGATGACCGACGGCATTCACAACCGCGGCCCCGAACCCCGCACCGTCGCCACCTTGTTGGCCGACCAAGACGTCACGATTCATTCGATCACGTTCGGCAACGGTGCGGACCAGGTTCGCATGAGAGAAGTCTCGGACATCGGCGGTGGCAACCACTATCACGCCGTCAACGGCCAACAGCTTCAAGACATCTATCGCGAAATCGCGCTGACCCTCAGCACGATGATCACCGAATGACGCGAGTCATCTCCATCGGGTGCGTCGCGAAAATCGCCCGCCCGGCCCGTTCCGTTCACGAGTTTTTCACATGCTTTGTCGACTCAATCCATCGTCGCGACGGTCCACCCTTGCCGGGTCTGCGACACGAAAATCGCGTCGCGGGACGACCATGGTCGAATTCGCGGTGACCGCGCCGATCGTATTTTTATTCTTCTTTGCGGCTTTCGAGTTTTGCCGGGTCGCCATGATCCGTCACACCGCGGACAACGCGGTTTACGAAGCGGCCCGCAAGGCGATCATCCCCGGCGGTACGGCCGCCGACGCCCGCGGCGAAGCCGAACGCGTTTTGGCAACGATCGGTCTGTCCGACTACAGCATCAGCGTCATCCCCGACAGCGTCGAGCGATCGACGCCGGAAATCACCGTGCGCGTCCGCGTCCCACTGGACGGCAACAGTTTCGTTCCCAATCAATTCGTCAACGGACGATCGATCGAACGAGAACTGACGATGCGCCGCGAAGGGGGCTAGCCGGGAAAAAGGCCGCGTCTGGATTTCGTCCGGGCCGAAAAATCGACGGAACGCTGTGCGGACGCGTTCGCGTCGACCGTGTCGGTTGGGTTAGACTGCCCTCGAAATCGATTCAATCGGAACCGACCGAAAGAGAGATGAACGTGATGATCAACTTGCTTCCCCCGGCGGCGATTCGTGTGGCCTGTTTAATCGGCCTGGGCGCATCGGCTTGGCTGGCACCGCGGGCCTGCGGAGACGATCGCCCCAATGTGATCGTCGTTTTGGCCGACGATTTGGGTTTCTCGGACCTGGGTTGCTACGGCAGTTCCATTCCGACGCCGAACCTGGACGCGCTGGCGGAAACCGGTGCGCGGTTCAGCGCGTTTTACACCTCGGCGCGGTGTTGTCCTTCGCGGGCGTCCCTGATGACGGGACTTCACCCACATCAAGCCGGGATCGGCTCGTTCGCCACCCGCCAGCCTCGCAAAGCCTGGGGCCCGGCGTACACGGGGCACCTGCTGCCCGATTGCGTCACGCTTGCGGAAGTCCTGGGCGATGCGGGCTATTCGACATGGATGGTCGGCAAATGGCACATGGGCATTCCGGGGCCGATCGAACGCGGATTCCAGCATTATTTCGGCTACAAGAATTACTTGGCCTACGCCGAAGACCAGTGGGATCCGGAAAGCTATGTGCGTCTTCCCGAGGACGAACCGGCGGAATTGGACGTCGACGAAGACGGCTTTTATGCCACCGACGTGTTCAACGATTACGCCCTGGAGTTCCTGAAACAAGCCCGCTCCGACGACCGGCCGTACTTCTTGTACCTGGCGCATTCGTCGCCGCACTTTCCGGTGCAAGCCCCCGAGGATAGCATCGATCGCCACATGGATCTTTTTCGGCAGGGGTGGGACGAGCTGCGGGAAGAACGGTTGGCCAAACAAAAATCGCTGGAGCTGTTCGACGAAAGCGTGACGTTGCCGCCGCTAAGCCTGGTGCCGGTCGACGACGAGGAGATCACCAACGGGTACGGCGGACAGCCGAACCCGCCGTGGGATTCTTTGGATGCCGATCGGCAAGAGGACTTGGCGCGTCGCGGGGCGACGTTCGCCGCCATGGTCGAACACGTCGATCGGGGCATCGGCAAGATCGTCGAAGATTTGCGAGCGCACGACGAACTGGACAACACGTTGTTGATTTTCTTGAGCGACAACGGAGCCTGTTACGAATGGGGGCCGTTCGGATTCGACGGTCCGTCGCGGCAAGGAATCACAAAACTTCACACCGGAGATGAACTCGCTCGGTTCGGCCAAGCGGGCACCTACAGCGCCTACGGCAGCGGCTGGGCCAATCTCGGCAACACGCCGCTCAACATGTACAAGCATTTTTGTCACGAAGGCGGGATCGCCAGTCCGCTGCTGATTCATTGGCCCGCCGGCACCGAGGCTTCCGGCGATTGGGTTCACACGCCGGCCCACCTGATGGACGTCATGCCGACCGTCCTGGAAGCGACGGGTGCGGTGTACCCCGACACCCGCGACGACATCGACATCACCCCCGTCGAAGGCGTTTCGGTATTGCCCATGATCGCCGGCGAGGAGACTGCCCAACGGGCGCTGGCCTTCGAGCATCAGGAGGCGAGGGGACTGCGACGCGGCAAATGGAAGTTGACTTGGGGCAAACGACAACCCGATGAAGTGACGTGGGAACTGTTCGATTTGGAAATCGATCGCAGCGAACAGAACGACTTGAGCGAGCAATATCCCGAGCTGACCGCGGAATTGACGACGCTGTGGGAAGATTGGGCGAAACGCGTCGGTGCCGCGCCTTTTCAAGAACCGAGCCAGGCCGAGGACGCCGACGGGGGAAACGATGACTCGTCCGGTCAGGCTTCCCCGGAATCCGACACGACCGACGACGGATCGCCGCGAATCAAGAACCGAACGATCACGATCAACGCTCAAGTCCGATCGGATTTGCCCAAAGGCGTCGTCGTCGCCCAAGGCGGACGCGAACACGGCTATGCGGTTCACTTCGACCTCGGACGCCCCATTTTCGACGTCCGCATCGGCGGCAAGGTGACGCGTTTGTCGGGACGGCAGGTGGTGATCGGACGTATCGATCTGACCGCGACGCTTGACCAAGACGAGATGAGTTTGAGCGTCTTGGGCGGAGAGAATCTGACCGCGAAGTCACCCGGCTTGATCCCCGTGGACCCGCAAGACGCGATCAGCATCGGTCTCGACGTGCGAACGGCCGCGGGCGACTATGAGGCCCCGCACCCGTTCGTCGGCCGTGTCATCGACGTCGACGTGTCGACCGGCAAGACCGACTGAGCGGATCATTTTTCGATCAGCCCCTCGAACAATCGTGACCCGATTCGAACCATCGTCGAACCGGCACCGATCGCACCGCGAAAGTCGCCGCTCATGCCCATCGAAAGTGTGGGCAACGAGATCCCGAGACGATCTTGCAAATCGTCTCGCAACCGGCGGACTTGCAGGAATTGGCGCGCCGCTTGGTCGCCATCGCTGCCCAGGCCCGCCATGGCCATCAATCCGTCGATCCGGACCGCGGGCGACGCGAATTTCGTCAAGCAGTCGGTCACCTGTTCGGCGGACAGACCTGTTTTCGATTCATCGCCGCTGATGTTGACCTCCAGCAAACAACGTGTGACGACGCCCGCCGCGGCCGATTCCTTTGCGATGACGTCCAACAATTTTTGGCCATCGACCGAATGAATGATCGGACGATGTCGGAGCAATCGTCTGACTTTGTTGGTTTGCAGATGTCCGATTTGGTGCCACCGCGGCTGAACCGGACCCCTGTCGGTCGCCTCGGCGATCGCCTCGGCTTTCTGCCACAGCCCTTGCGGGCGGTTTTCGCCCAAATCGACACAGCCCAAATTCAACAGTCCCGCCGTCAAACTTGTGTCGACGTATTTCGTCACGCCGATGATCGTGATCGAGTCTCTCGGTCGTCCGAAAAAATCAGCGGCGTCGGCGACCTCATCAACGACCGATTGCCAGTTCGCTTCGAGCCGCGACGTCGCCTGCTCGGAAAGGGGACCGATCCCGTCACTCATCCTGATGTCCTTCGACGGTTACTAATTCTTCGATGTCACCGTCCTCGGGGTGAAAACGGCCGGCGAAAAAGTCGGCGACCAGATGTTTGCCCAGCACGCTTCGCACGCGACTGCCTTCGAGCGACCGATAGACGACCCACTGTTCGCTGCCCGTCTGCAAACGGTACGCGACGGCTTGCTCGTCGGGGACGATCTGCAATTCATCGGCGATCGTCAAGGACCGCCAGGTCCGCTTTCGTTTCAGCCGTCGCGGGATCAGGTCCAGCCAAAGGGGCGCGAACAGTCGCCCCTTGGCTTTCGCGACGATTACCAACTTGTGATCGTCGCTGGCCGTCAAGTCGGCTCCGCTGGGCCCGATCCTCCATTCAGACGCCGACAACGGAATCGCCATGACGTCGCCGGTGTAAGACGGTGTTTTTTCTTTTCGCTGCTTCTTGACCTTCTTGACCGGCCCGGGTTTCGTGGTCAACCAGATTTCGCGGGTCTCGGATTCGCCCTGGCAGCGCACCGAATCGTCCAGCGACCAGCGGCCGGTGTAGGCGATTTGGGGTGCCGAGCCGACGTCGGCGTCGACACCGGGGACGACGCTGTCGGCAAGCAAAACGCAGCGATCTTCCCGCAGCACCATCAGATGACGTTGCACCGACCAACCGCCCGACCAAGCCTGTTCCAGTTCCAAGTAATGCACATCGTCGTCGGTGTATTCGCAAATCGATTCCCATTCACCGTCGGCGAACTGTTCGTCCCCGTCGGTCGTGATCATGACCTGCCACGTCCCCGAAATCGCCTTGTGTCGTCCCGCGTAGACTTCGATCCGACAATCCGACGCCCCGTAATCGATCACCGTGCGTCCGCGACGGACGTCCCACTCGGGCATCATCACAGCGACTTTGGCATCGTCGCAGTGAATGAAGGATTCCGGCAGCGAAACCTGCCAAGCCAATCGACCACCGGTCTGGGTCTTGCCAAGAGCGGCTTGGATCGCGGGCGTCAACGTCTCCGGATCCATCGACATCGCTTCGCCGAACAAACCGGCCTTCGTCTTTCGTTTCGCTTTGCCGCTGTCGTCGTGAAAGGTTTTGGCGTCGGCAGCCAGGATGACGGGATCATCCAGGGCACCCCCGCCGCCGGGGTTGGCGAAGCCCGCGACCCAAGTCGCCAGATCCGCCGCGATCGCGCGCTGTCGTTTGGAAAACTTGGCTTTGGCGGTGGCGCCGAACAATCGATTGCACCGGAGCACGGAGGCCAGCACGACGCGGCTGTCGTGAATTCCCGTCACTGCCGCGGCGATCGCGTCGGCTTCGGCGGCAAACCATTCCTTGACGACTTTCACCGAAGCGGTTTGAAGCCGGGCGCAAGACGGCAAGTCCCGCAGCCTCCACGAAAGCGTCAGTCCGAGTTCACCGCCCAGGATCAATCGCTGCGGACTCTCGGGTCGGTCCCAGCCGCGTTGTTGTTCGGCAATCTGTTGCAGTTTGCCCAACAGATCCCACCAAATCCGCGTCGACAAACGTTCGGCAAGCTTCGGCATGGCGGCCGCCCACGCGACCGTCAGCGTGGCATCGTAAAGACGCGCGTCCGTGCCGACCTGTTGATCACAGAAAAACTCGGCGGCCAACGACAAATCGACACGATCGGCCAACTTTCGTCCGATGTTTTCGTCGGCGGCCAGTCGGGTCAGCGCGACGGCGAGCGGCGGGTAGGTGGCCGGTAAATCGCCGTGGGCTTGCAACGCCGTCGTCAGACCCCAGCGGTAAACGGCACCGCCGGTCGCCGCCGCGTCACCGAAAACGTCGGCCGCGGAGACCCTTTCGGCGGTTCGTTTGACGCGTTTTTGTAATTTGGACCACTGATCCTGCTCGGCATCGGAAAGCCCTTTGACCGGGGAATCGAAAGGCTCGCCCGGGGCAACCGGAACGGCCCCGTCGGATTTCGTTGACGATTCGGATTCGGCGGTCGACAGGGAATCAGCGGGCGACATGGACTGAACCGGACTCAAAGTGGATAATCGAGAAGATGATTCGCCGTGATTCGGGCGATCGCCAGCCTTGGCTCGGACTGTGTAGCTTAGCTACGCGGCACCGTGAAGGCTCGTCACCATCCTCATCCCTACGCCATCAACCGACAAAAATTCATGCACTCCACTTTTCGGCCCCGTCGTTTTTTGCCTTCGGCGATTGCTCTGACGCTGACGGCGGTGGTGATCGGCGGCGATGCGTTTTTGCCGCGGACCGTGGCTCAGCCCCTGCCGCCGATCGACCAGATCCGGGAACCGGCCCCCGACGATCCGACCGCCGACGCGGACACGAGCGATGACCGCCCGGCGGACGTGGTGTTCGTCGACGAAGTCGCCGCCAAGGCGTTCGCCCCGCCGCCGGAGGCCAAGCGTCTGAGCAAAACGTCCAACCTTTGGATCGATCGCGAGCGGCACCGGGTTTACGTCGACGGCTACGTCGCGCTGGACCGCGGCATGCTGGAAATGTTTGCTTGCCCCTCCGGGACCAAGGAACACGAATCCGTGCTCGGTTTGCTGGCCAAGTCCAAGGAGGTTCATGCGGCCCTGTTAGCGATCGGGGCCAAGCCGGGAACGGTCGTCGCCTACGAACCGAATTTCTTGCCGCCGACCGGGCAGCAGATTCGCATCTGGGTTTGCTGGCGTGACGACGAAGGAAGATTCAAAGTCGTCGACGCGCGTCAATTGATTCGCAACATCAAGACGAAACAGGTCTTGAAAGAAGACTGGGTGTTCGCCGGCAGCAAAGTCTGGACGGACCCGGTCGACGGCACCCGTTACTACCAAGCCGACGGTGGCGACATGGTCTGCGTGTCCAACTTCAGCACCGCGATGCTGGACGTCCCCTTTGAAAGCAGCGCCCAGGCCGGCGACTTGTTGTTCGAACCGTTCGCCGACAATTTGCCCAAACGCGACACTCCGGTACGCGTCGTGATGACTCCGATTCCGGTTCCCACGGACGAGCCCGAGGCCCGGCCGAACTGGGACCCCGATCAAAAACCGGACGAGAAAATCCTGCCTCCCGCCGAAACGAAGGCCGACGCTTCGCAAGCCGGGTCCACGCCGCCGGATTCGAGGTCGGGCCCGACCGGCGGCTCATGACGAGAATCCTGCTGGTCGGACTGGGCGTCGTCGGCCGCGCCATCGCGCTGGCCCATCTTCGCCTCGGGATCCCCGTTGACGTGCTGGACGTCGACGCCGCGGCGATCGATCGCTTTGCCGCGCCGGTCGATGGGCTGCCGGAAACCTCTCCGTGGAAGATCGAAAACGTCGAAAGCCCCCTCCCCGGATTGTTCGCCGCGCGGATCAGCCCGGCGGTGGCGTCTTCCCCGAAGACCTTTTCGGATGAAGACCCGCCGGTTTTGTTGATCGAATCGATCGCCGAACGGGTGGATCTGAAAAAGCAGTTTTTTGCGTCGGCGCAGCGGTCACTGCCCAGCACGAGTCTGTTCTGCAGCAACACGTCGACCCTACCGATCGCGACGCTTGCCCGAGAGTTGCCGCATCCCGGTCGCGTCGCGGGCATGCACTTTTTCATGCCGGTCGATCACCGCGACGCGGTGGAAGTCATCGCGACATCGGCAACCGAACCCGCGGCCGTCCGGCAAGCGGTGCGTCACGCTCGGCGGCTTCGGAAACAGCCGATTTTGGTCGGCGACGCGGTCGGCTTCGTCGTCAATCGATTGTTGGCACCTTACTTGAACGAAGCGATCACGCTGCTGTGCCGCCACGCGCGGGCCGAACAGATTCGCGACGCCGCGGTGGCATTCGGAATGCCCCTGTCGCCCTTGGAACTCGTGGATCTGATCGGGATTCGCACGGCTTTCGACGGCGGACGCAGTTATTGGCAAGCTTTTCCTCGACGAATGACCACCGCCCCGCTGTTGCCCGCTTTGATCAAACGCGGTCGGTTGGGACGTCACGCCGGTGGCGGCTTCTTTGATTATCCGAACGACGGCGGCGGCGAACCGATCGACCGCGTCGCCCCCGCCGATGAGACGATCGAACTGGTCCGGCGGTACACCCGCAACGGACGGTCTTGGACGATCGACCAGATTCATCATCGCTTGGCGACGACGATGTGGACCGAGGCGGCCTGCATCTTGCATGACGGCATCGTCAACGATCTGGAACGGATCGACGCCGCCATGTCGGGAGGACTGGGCTATCGACGCGAACCGGGTCAGTCCGCCGTGCCGTTTCTTTCCCACATGGATCGATTAGGAATCGAAATCATCCGAGGGCAACTCGGTGGTGATGACCCGATTCATGCACCGGAGTGGTTGCGGGAACGACTCGACAGGATCGGCGATGTCCGACCGGGATCGCCAGGACCGACCGAGGTCTTGAGATCGATTCAGCGGCCGTGAAACGGCGAACGGGGCATCACGTCCCAGGTTTCTTCGGTGATTTCACCGCCACGAACGATGTGGGCGTGGTCGTACTTTGCCACCGAAGGACAAATGTGATCGGGCAAGACAACCAACGGCGTGCCGATGGGCAAGTCACCGGCCAGATTCGTCCGGATCACCAAGTGTTCCTCGCTGTGAAGAATCGGCTGCGAATCGGGAATCGCCGGCAACACGAAACGCAGGGCCAACGGTTTCTCCGCCGCGATCGCCTTGATGCCCAGATCCAAACACAGGCGATCCGGAGCCGGCCGACTGACGACCCTGGTCATCAAACAGGCCGCGATGTCGTAGTCCATTTCGGCGAACAGGAGGTCATAGCCCGTGTCCCAAAAAATGGTGGTTCCGGGGCTGAATTGCCACCGCGTTCGATCATCGTCGTCGGGTACCGCGCCGGCGTAACAGGCGAACGTGGGCGAACCGCCGATGACGATCTGGGGCGACGGATACTGAAGCAAGTCGTCGTGAACGGACGCCAGGATTTCCTCGGCTTGAAGCTGCCTTTGTCTCATCGAAGCGTCATGAACATGGCCGTCGTAAACGTGCAGGCCGCGATAACGAAGCCCGTCGGAGCTTAAAATTTGTTCGCGAAGTCTTGCCAAGCCTTCGCCGAACGGAATCCCGGTCCGATGCATCCCGCAATCCACGTCGATGAAAACATCCAGCGAGGTGCCGGCCTCCCGCGCACAGGTCTTCAGCCCATCGACGACGTCGCCGTCGTCGACGATCGTGCCGAAGATCGTGTCGGGATGCCGCTCGGCGAGTTCCAGAATTTGTCGGGCACGAGGACCGACCGGCGGATGAGCGATCAGGACCTCGGCGGCGCGGGCCTTTCCCGCCATCTCGGCTTCCGCCATCGTTGCCGCTTTGAAATCACGGATTCCACGGTCGACTTGCATCGCCGTGACCATCGGCGACTTGTGGGTCTTGAGGTGGGGACGCAACCGATGGACGTTCGCGGGTCCGCCGACGACCGTGATCATGCGGTCCAAGTTGGCTGCCACCAAACCCACGTCGATCAACAGGGCGGGCGTGGAAACCTCCCGCGCCCTGTTGGTGTCCAGACGCAGCGACGATTCAATGGACGACATGAAACCCCCTGACAAACGAGCAAACATTCGTGTCTTGGCGATCGATCCGTTTCACGGCGGCAGTCATCGCCGATTCATCGATCAAGTGACGCAGCATAGCTCATTGGATTGGCATGTCATCGGCGGCAAACCGGTGCATTGGAAATGGCGGATGCGATCCGCGCCGCTACAGCTGGCCGGGATGGCGGCGGACTGGATCGATCGACACGGACCGCCCGACGCGATCCTTTGTACCGACATGTTGGATCTGCCACAGTGGAAGGGTTTGCTGCGCGATCCCGCGATGACCCGCGTTCCGACGATGATTTACTTTCATGAAAATCAGTTCAGTTACCCACAATCGCCTCACGCACGCCAGGACTTTCACTTCGGATACACCAACTTGATTTCCGCAACGGCCTCGGACGCTTGCGTCTTCAATTCGGATTATCATCGCCGGGATTTCTTGAAGGCCGCCGAGTCTTTTGTGGCGCGAATGCCCGACGCCAAAGCGTGTCACGATTTCACGGCGCTTCGTGAAAAAACGCAAGTGATTTCACCCGGATTCGACCCGCCGAATTCGGTACCCGGTGATGCCAAGATTGAAACCTCGGGCGAAAGACAACTGCGGATCGGTTGGGTTTCGCGTTGGGAACACGACAAACGACCGGATCGTTTTGTCCAACTGTGCCAACGGTTGCGGTCCCGGGACGTCCCGTTTCGGTTGGTCCTGCTTGGCAATCGACCGCGCCGGACTTGTCCGTCGCTGACGACGCTGCGACGTGACTTTGCCGACAGCATCGAGCACGACGGCTTCGCCGCTTCACGGCAAGCTTATTGGCGACACCTGCGATCCCTGGACGTGGTGGTTTCCACGGCGGACCATGAATTCTTCGGGATGGCGATCTGCGAAGCCGTCTGGGCCGGAGCGGTTCCGGTGCTGCCGAACCGATTGAGTTATCCCGAATTGATTCCCGACGCCTGTCTTTACGAGGACTCCGATGCGGCCGCGGACCAGATACGCCGTTTGCAGGATGCCGGGCATCGCGGGGAAGTTTTGCGGCGGTGTCAATCACAAGTCGCGACGCGGACCGCTTCGCTGAGCGTCAAGCAACTCGACGCGGCGATCGGACAAATGATCGCGAAATCGGCTTAGTCGTCCGTCACGACGAAGGATACCGAACCGCTGGCCCACGTGGTGCCGTCATCCACTTTGGCGCGGCACAGCATCGCGCCTCCCAGTGCGTCGGGCAGCGTCCACGTGTGCACGACACTTTGTCCCGCCACGACGGGAATCGTGGCCGATGCGACCGTCCAATGCCCCGGCGATTGTTCGCTCGCCGCACCGGTCGCGATCAACGATTCGGGCGGATCGCTGCCCAACGGCAGGTCCACCTCCAGACGCAGCTCGCCCGTCAACGGGCTTTCCAGACGGACGGTCAGCGGGCCGGCGTCCAAGTGCCCCGATTCCACTTTCATGGGAATCGCCTGGGGCGGATGCAGCCGCAGCGTCGGATCGCCGAGCAAATTGTACAGCGACATGTGCTCGCGACGCTCGTCAGCCAATTTGGTTCCCGAAGGGCTGATCAAAGTCGCTAACGCGTCGATCAGCTTTCGTGAAGTCACACGCTGCTCCGACGCGTCGTCTCGGTTCATCGCGACCAAGGTTTCCAACCAGACGTCGCCGAGTCGTTCGTCACGATGATCATAGATTCGGCCGATCAAACCGACCGCCGCGGTGGTGTTGCCGTAAGGCATCGTCACGCGGCTGCCGGCGATGGTCGCGATCGGCCCACCGTCACGCATCATCATGCTTTCCGCCAAGCAAGGTTGCGTCGCGTCAAAAGCTCCCGTGTAACACGCGAGCAGCAAAGCGATCGGCGAGCTTTCCGGTGCGATCCCCAGCGACGAAATCGATCCCGCATCCAACACCGGCTTGCCCGTAGGCGTCGGCGGAACACGGTCCAATTGATCGATCCAACCGTGACCGGCGTAAACCCAAAACCGGCTGCCACGGTTGAAGCGCTCGATCACATGATCCTGGAAAGAACCGGAACGCGGGTAGAAGCGATGGCCCGGGCTGGCGTACGCGACGGACGTCTTGGTGTCGCCCGGCAAAACGCCCGTGATGATCGCGCGGGTGACCGATTCGATCGCGGCATCGGCAAGCATTCCGAAACCGCCGACGCCCGCGGTCAATTCGACTTGTCCCCGCCATGATCCGAAATCGGTGCTTTGCTCATACGCGGCCAAACGTCGTACAAAGGCTTGCACCTGAGCCGGCGAGGTGACCGGGATGCGACCGACCGCGGCGTCGGGGACCTGATCGTCGCCAAACATTCCGTAGGACAAATCGCTGGCCAAGGTCGGCGTCGATCCGAATCGCCGCGTGACGGTGGTGTCGCGGTAATGCGTCGGGATTTGACGCGACGGATCGCAAACGACGCCGATCGGCGGGGCGTCGCCCATCAACACGACGTACCGGGTGGCCGAATCGGCGGCGTCTCGGATCCGCTGCCGGACGTCCGCCGCGGACGTCGCCGAAGCCACGGTGTCGATTGAAAGCCCGTCGGAGTCGCGGTGTCGGATCCAGTCTTCGGCGGCCACGCGAAACTGCTCGGGGCAAACCAACACGACCTCGGCCGCCGGGGATTTGTCGGCGAGGAAAAAACATAACGAGGAAACGAGCGCCAGAAGCTGACAATTCAGCCGGCGCGAAAAGTTCGTCGTCCGAGGGTGGTTCGTCGTGGTCATTTCGTACTCGAGTCGTGATCCGGTAGACTTCCCCATCAAAATCAATCCCGCCCCGTGGCACCAGATCAATATGTCTGCACAACCGCCAACCAACGTGACGACGTCGCCCCCACGATCGGGTCGGAACGCTCGGCCGCGACTGGCGATCAGCGTCGGCGATGTCGCGGGCGTGGGCCCCGAACTGGCTTTGCGATGCTCCATGCTGAGCGAAGTCCGATCCCGGTGTCAACCGATTTTGATCGGACCGGCTGGCGCGATGCGGCGAATCGCCGAGACCTTGGGCATGCCCTTGCCCGAGCAAATCGTGGACTTCGATCAGCTTTCGCCCTCGGACCCCGCGGCGGTCCTGGATGTCGGTCGCGTCGACGCGGACGACCTGACGGCCGGCCGCTTCGACGCGTCGACCGGTCAAGCGTCCTTCGACGCCGTGTGCCGGGCGATCGACGCGGTATCGGCCGGCGACGCCAGGGGAATCGTGACCGGGCCGATTCAAAAAGAGGCTTGGGATCTGGCCGGCGTCGGCTATCCCGGGCACACCGAACTGTTGGCCCGGCGGACCGGCACCGACGACGTGCGAATGATGTTGACCAGTCCCGAGATCTCCTGCGTGCTGGTGACCATCCACGTTCCGCTCGCCGACGTCCCGGCGATGTTGACCGCCGACGCGATCGTCCGATCGATCAAGATGGGTCACGATGCGATTTCACGGCGACTGCAACGGGCGGCGCGGGTGACGGTTTGTGGATTGAATCCGCACGCGGGCGAAAACGGCTTGTTCAGTCACGGGGAAGAAGCCCGAGTCATCGCTCCGGCGATCGAGACGTGTCGCCGGCTCGGCATCGAAGTCCGCGGGCCTTTGCCGCCGGACACGGCGTTCACGCCGGCCGGTCGCGCGGCCACCGACGTGTACGTGTGCATGTATCACGACCAAGGATTGATCCCGCTCAAAGCATTGGCCTTTGACGAAGCGGTCAACGTGACCTTGGGTTTGCCGATCGTGCGAACCAGCGTCGATCACGGCACGGCGTTGGATTTGGCTTGGACGGGCACGGCAAGTGATGCCAGTTTCCAGGCGGCGATCCGGATGGCGATCGACTTGATCGGCTAGACGAAGCCTTACTCCTCGCCGCCTTTCAATCCTGACTGATCCTTACACGTCGGGCGATCCTTACAAGTACATGCCGACGAAACCGCCGGCCGCCTCGCTTCGCTTTTCCGCTTCGGCCATGCGTCGCCGCGTCTTTTCAAGATCACCGGCGGCGATGTAGCGGTCGAATTCGACCAGCACGCTGTGCTTGACGCTTTCGGACAAGAAACCGACGACCGGCTCGTTCAGCCAGCCACAAGTTTCCGCGGCCAGTTCCACGACCAAGTCGACCGAACGTGTTTGAGAATCTTTCACGTTCGTCAGGGCGGTCCCTTCGAAGTCGAACGCGACCTCGCCGACGGCCGGGTCGTTGGTCAAATGATACACGCAGCGGCCGCGGTGCAAGTAGTAAGTGTTGTGCGAACCGTGCTTGGCCATCGCCGTTTTGACACGCAGCACGAACGCTTCGTACTTCGGGGACGCGTCGAGCGGAATGTCAAAGCGCGAGACGCTGCGAAGCGGCAAGCATTCGAATTCGATTTGCACCCATTGACCCAACATTCCTGATTTACCTTCCGACTTGTGAGAACTTTCACAACCACGAGGACGCTCAACGCGAGCCCCCTATCCTAGGTCCAAACGTGTCCGGTTTGCCAGGGCGAAGACGAAGGATCAAAGGGCCGGATCGTCGGGAAATACGAGGATTTGGGTCTTTCGGGGCGTTCGATCCGTCGCCGAAACATCGACGCTCCGGGCTTCGAATGGATCACGATGGCCGCAAAGACGGCTGCCCATCGAAGCGGCCAGGGCGACACAATTTTCTTGACGCGGGGCCAGGCTCCGGCAGAGGATCAAAGCGACGGAGGCGATCGATCGCTTCACCGCCGCCTTTCTTTTCCGCTGCCTTTGATTGAAAATGAGATGCCCATGATGCCCATGACCACTGCTCGCGACTTGATGGTTTCCAACCTGATCACCTTGTCCCCGGAGATGGACGTCTTGGACGCGTTGGACGTTCTGCTGAAGCGAAAGATATCGGGTGCGCCGGTGGTCGATGCCGATCGCCAATTCTTGGGGATTTTTTCCGAGAAGTCGTGCATGCGATTCGTCGTCGATGCGACCTACGACGGCTTGCCGCCGAACAACTTGATGTCCTTTGTCGATCGCAACCCCCCGGTGATCGATGCGGAAACGGATTTACTGACGATCGCGCAAACTTTTCTGGACGCGTCTTGCCGGCGGCTTCCGGTGCTGGACGGCTCCGGTCGATTACTCGGTCAGATTTCGCGACGCGACATCATGGGCGCTTTCCGAGACCACATGAAAACGGCTCACCGAGAACCCGCGACGACGGGCTTGTACCTGAGC
>CAYVRC010000013.1:0-53075 GCA_964453205.1 uncultured Pirellulaceae bacterium
TGTCACGCCACCTCGATGACCCGAGGCGTCCCGGGGCACACGATGCGTAGCGTCTATCCGAACTTCGACGGCGGCGTCAGTGCCCAAGCCGAGTCGTTCCTTACCGACCACTCGAGTCCTTTTGACGAACGCTGGGGCGGTTGGTACGTGACGGGCCGGCACGGCCGGATGAAACACATGGGCAATGCCGTACTGCGTGGCCGGGTATTGGACACCGGCGACAACGCGAACCGATTGAACCTGCGAAACGATTTCGACACCACGGGATACCTATCGCCGTACAGTGACGTCGTGGCTTTGATGGTGCTGGCGCATCAGACGCAGATGCACAACGTAATGACCAGAGCCGACTTTACGGTCCGCAAACTGATGCATGACCGCGCGACCGAGTCGGGACGTTCGAACGACGACGGCGACGGCGACGAGTGGCGGGCGCAGCTGAGCTTGGTCGCCCGCGAAGTCGTCCGGCACTTGCTGTTTTGCGACGAACAGCCGTTGACCGACGCGGTGCAAGGGTCGGTGCTTTTCGCGGAGGAATTCACGGCGCGTGGCCCCCGAGACGGATCGGGACGATCGCTTCGCGATTTCGATCTACAGACCCGGCTGTTCAAATACCCGTGCAGTTATCTGATTCATTCCGACGCCTTTGCATCGCTGCAGAATCCGCTGAAAGACGAAATCGATCGTCAACTGCGAAGCGTTTTGACCGGCGAGGACCGTTCGGAAGCCTACGAGCATTTGGGCGCACCGACGCGGCGGGCCATCCTGGAAATCCTGGACGACGTGGCTTCGCAACGGTGAAGGCGGTTCAGCCCGTCGCGGAAGCCGATTTCTGCCGGATCAGGCTGTCCAATTCGGTCCGCAGCTTTGGCAAGATTTCGTCGTAGCCGAACGCGCCGAGTGCTTCGGTTCCGCGTTTCAGGTTGACCTTGGCCGGGCCGCACCAAAGTCCCAAATCGGCGTCATCGGTCTCGCCGGGTCCGTTCACGCGGCAGCCCATCACGGCGATGGTGATGTCATACTCCTTGGCGTATTCGGTCATCTGTTTGACGTCGGCGGCCAGTTCGACGAAGGCTTCGTTTTCGACCCTCGAACAACTCGGGCAGCTGATGATGTTCAGTCCGCCTTCGTTGAATTTCACCACGCTGCGAACGCGACCGGCGTAGATGTCATCGATGATTCCCTGTCCCGCCGCGATTTCTTCGGGTTTTCGCGAATTGGGCAAAGTCAATGAAACCCGGATCGTGTCGCCGATGCCTTTGGCGATCAATTGTTCAAAGGCGATCCGTGTTTTGATGATCCCGTCCGGCGGCATCCCGGCTTCGGTCACGCCCAAATGCAAGGGCACGTCGGGGCGTGCGGCGGCGAACCGTTTGTTGACTTCGACCACTTTGGCCGGATCACTATCCTTCAAGGAAACGACGTATCGGTCGAAACCGAGCGAGTCGACGAAGTCGCAGTGCTCCAAGGCGCTCTCCAGCATCGGCGTGATCGAATCGGACGGGTCGTACTTTTGTTTTTTGGCCGGGTCGACGCTGCCGCAGTTGACGCCGATACGGATCGCGCAGTCGTGCTCGGCCGCTTGGTCGATGATGAAGCGGACCTTGTCTTGCCAGGGCTTGTCCCGCTGGTGGTGATAAAGGTGGCCGGGGTTGTAGCGAATTTTGTCGACGTGCGGTGCGACGCGTTCGGCCAACTTGAAGTTCTCTTGAAGGTCGACGGCCAAGTTCGCCGTGGTGCCCTGGCGGATGACGCCCAAAGCGGCGGCGTCCTTTTCGGTGTCCACGGCGATCCGCACGACGCCCGCGCCGGCGGCGCGGATGGCCTCGGCCTGGGCGATCGTGGCTTCGGTATTTTGTGTCTTCGTCGCCGTCATGCTTTGCACGGCGATCGGGTTTCCGGCCCCCACGGTGATGGTTCCGATGCGGACGGCGCGTGTCGGGTTGCGTTCAATGGGCATCGTTATTTCTTCTTTGCTAATTCAGCGGCTTCGCGTTCGTAAAGTGCCCGGATTTCGTCCAGATCGACGTCGACCGGCGGCAGTTGGGGGTTCATGTCTTTCAAGGTTTCGTGAACGATTCCGGCGACGCTGGCATCTCGGTACCACTTGTGATCGGCCGGAATGACATGCCAGGGGGCTTGTTCACTATTACACTGACCGATCGCGTCCTCGTACGCATCACGGTAATCCTGCCATTTGTTTCGGGCGGCGTAATCCCCGACATTCAATTTCCAGTGCTTGTCAGGATTTTCTAGTCGTTTCCTGAACCGTTCGAGTTGTTCTTCGGGGCTGATGTGAAGATAAAACTTGAGGATCCGTGTCCCGTCGGCGACCAACATGTTTTCGAAATCGTTGATGATCTCGTAACGTTCCTTCCAAATTTTCTTGGGAACCAAGTCATTGACGCGAACGACCAATACGTCTTCGTAATGGCTGCGGTTGAAGACGGAAACCTTGCCACGGGCCGGCGTCGCCTTGTGGATCCGCCAAAGAAAATCGTGTGAGGCTTCTTCGCGACTGGGAACCTTGAACGGATAGGTCCGGCAACCCTGCGGGTTCATCTGGGCCAGGACCTTGCGGATCAAGCCGTCTTTTCCCGCCGCGTCGGGTGCTTGCAAGACGACCAACAGCGACTGTTCGGCTTCCACGAACATGCGGTACTGCAAGTCGCGAATCGCGTGGTTGGTTTCCGAGGTGAAGTCCTTGGCGTCGTCCTTGTCCTTGAACGGCCCCGAGACTTTCGTCTCGATCGATTTCAGGTCCGGTTTGTCGCCGGGGCGAATGCGGTGAGCTTTGATGAAATTCATGTCGCGTCGCGTAGTTGCGTGACAAAGTCGGGAAAGGCCGCGCGGACGCGCGTCCAATTCGGAATGGCTTCGGCCCCCGAGGGATCGGCATGGTACAAGTCGCCGGCTCGCGTGACACACTGGGCAAAGGCCTCGACGGCGACCTCCTCGTCGTGTCGATTGAACCGCAAGTCGTTGACGACCGCGTTGGCCGAGTGTTGGCGGATGCAATCTTGGGCGGCGCGCAGGTAGGACGCTCGCAGGGTGATGAAATTCGATTCACTCAGTTGCACGCCTTGGCTGGCCAAGGTGCGATAGACGGTGCAAAGAATGTCGACGGCCATTTTCATCAAACCTTTGGATTTGTCGTCGACCGACATGTCTTGATGTTTGTGTTCGTAAAGGCGACACAGATCGACTTGGCAAACGCGTTTCAACGAGGTGTTGCGAAAGACCTCGGCCAAGGTGCCGACTTCCAAGCCCCAATCGCTGGGGATGCGATTGCTGCGGGCCAAGTTCCGCGTCAACGAGAACTCGCCGGCCAGCGGATAACGAAAGTTTCCCAAGAACCGCAGGAACCGATTCTCGGGAAAGCACTGATCCAGCGCGTGCAGCAACGGGGCGACCAGCAGACGCACCACACGCCCGTGCATGCGATCGGTGACGCGGGCGTAAAAGGCTTTGCAGAATTCATAATCCAAAGCCGGGTGCACCATCGGCAGACACAACCGGGACAACAAGGTGCGGTCGTAATCAACGATGTCGCAATCGTGAAGCACGAAAGTGTCGATCTGCGGGTCGGCCAACAGGTATCCGAACGCCGTCCAAACGCTGCGGCCTTTGCCCGGCGTGGACACCGGGATGCCGGCATCGATCAGTTCGCTGTACAGCGATTGAATCTTGGGGCCGTCGGTCCAGATGATTTTGGCGCGGTCGCCCAGCGGCGCGATTTTTTGCACCGCTTCGTCGTAGTCGGCTTGTTCGGGGGCCACCCCCAGGGACACCGCGATGGTGTGAATGTAGTCGGCTTGCTGAAGTTCCTGGACGATCCGGGCGAACGGTTCGGCACGCATGTCCGATGCGGTGACGGGCAAGACCAAACCGATCTTGCTGGCCGTCGTGGACTCCCGGATCAATTGCTCGATTTGAGGCAACTCCGTGCACTGCAGGTCGTGGATGGTTGTGATCAGGTCGTGCTGAAAAAAATCAGGCATGGTCGCTCGGGGTGCCAAGGGTCGATGAAGACTGCCCCCGAAAAGATACCTGCCGAACGGAGACTCGGGGAGGGACGGCAAGGCTCGGCGTATGCCGGCTTGCCCTGATCGGCGGGGCGATCGGCCGGCGTTGCGTGGTCGTCCCCGGGCTGGCCCGGCGCCCGGTCACGCCCGGTAGTGCGATAGCAAGCGGCGGAACGATTGGCTGACTTGTTTCAATTCGTCGCCGGCCTGTTCGGTGCGTCGGATCTCGGTGACCGTCTCGGCCGCGGTCTTGTGAACGCCGTGGATGCTTTCGCTGACTTCGGCGGCCGCCAAGACGTTTTCGTTCACGTTTCCGGCGACCACATCGGTCAGAGCCGCGGCCAACCCCAGCTGTTCGGTCACGTCGTCGATCGTCCGTCGTTGTTCGTCGACCGCCAGGGACACACCGTCGGCGCTGTGACTGACTTCGCCGACCGCCGTTTCGATGTTTTGGATCGTGACGACGACTTCACCCGAGATGCTTTGGATCGAGTGAATCTGGCTGCGGATTTGAGCGGTCGCGTCGGTCGTTTGTTTGGCCAACTGTTTGACTTCGGTCGCGACCACGGCAAAACCCTTGCCGGCATCACCGGCGCGGCTGGCTTCGATGGTGGCGTTGAGTGCCAACAGATTGGTTTGGTCCGCGATGGCTTGGATAACTTCGATGATGTCGCCGATGCTGATCGCGGAAGCCTCGAGGGAACGAATTTGCGTCCCCCCCTGGGCGGCCAAACTGGCGGCCTGCTGAGCCTGCGCGGCGGTCGTTCCGGTGTTCTCCGCGACGCTCAAGGCGTTGCCTTGCACGTCAACCGATGCCGAGGCGACCAGTTGAACCTTTTCGCTCAAATCGACCAGGGTGTCCTTCATGGCTTTTAAGCCCATGTTCATTTCTTCGGCCGCCGAGGAAACCGTGTTGCTGCGTGCGCTCGTGTCGTCGGAACCACTGCGAACACGCGCGGCGGTCTGTTCCAAGTCGTCGCTGACGGTCGTCAGTTGATCGCTGCTGTTCTGGAGGTTCAAAATCATGCCGCGCAGTTTTTCGACCATCGTATTGACACCCGCTTGTAACATCCCGACTTCGTCACCACCCGTCACGGTCAACGTTTGTCGAAGGTCGCCGTCGATCAATCCTTTGAAAGCCGAAGCGGTCGCCGCGATCGGACGCAGCACCCAGCTGTTGAGCAACCAAGCCAACAGGGCACAGGCGACCGCGATGATCACGCCCACGATGAACAAGCCCTTCAGCGTCGCGCTGCGTGACCTCGCATCGACGGCATCCATCGACTGAATGATTTCGAAGGCGCCGTGAAGATCACCCGGCTTGAGACCTTCCATGGAATGGCCGGTCGAATCGAGTCCCTCGGAATTTCCCCACAAGGCCGACGAGGTTGTCGGCGATCCGTGGCAGATCATGCACTCCTTGCTCAGCCGGATCGGGCGAAAATAACGCAGCGAATTCGTGACTTCGTCCAGTTCGAAATACTCGTGACGGTCCGCGGATGATGCGAAGGCTTCCAAGGCACGAAGCTCGACGGCGTCGGGCTCGTTGTCGGCATTTCGAGCATCACGACGAGGCGTCTTGAACGTGTACCCGCCCTGTTCCGCTTTTCGCATCACGGCGTTCCATGCCGAGACGATGGGCACCGATTCCAAGACACGGTCGATTTCACCTCGGTCGGCCCAGTCGCGAAGCAATTCTTGCGTGAAGACACCTTTGGACCATTTCAGCTGCATGCCTTCACGAACCGATTCGGCGGTGTCGACCACACGCCGCGCTTGCATCAGCGAATCCTGATGAGCGGTATCGCGAATCTGACGGCTGAACATCACCATGAAGGTCGAGCCGAGAATGATCAGCAACACGCAAACCGCCCCGAGCAGTTTCGTGCGAAGCCCGACATCCGAGAATCGTTGACGCAGGCTGGGGGGAACAAATTTCGGGGCTGCGCCCGGATCAGACGACTTGGACATCGGTGGGGAAACTCGTCGGTTCGAATGGGTTAGTCAGGGATTTCTGTCAGCCCGCCCCTTCGCCGACATGATCCGAACAAACTTGGAACACAAACGATGCACCGCACGCCCTCAACGATCGAATCGCTGTCAGTGTGACAACTTGTCCGACGCAGTTTTCCCGATCATGACGGATCGGTCGTGCCTGCCATGTTTTTGCTAAGTCTTGGCCCCCTTCCCGGGCCAGAATCGCTTCCAACCGCTGTCGTTGGTCGCCGCTTCGGCATCGTCCTGGCCGGACTCCACGGCGTCGGGCGACGGGGGACAGGACAGCTTCGTCGCCATGTCGCGATACGCTTGGGTGATCGCGGCTTTGGGAGCCTGGCTGATCAGCGGGACACCGTTGTTGCGGACCTCGATCATCGTGCGATAATCGTTGGGCAGCAACGCAAAGATGTCACGGCCGAGCGTTTCCTTGGCTTTTTTCAAACTGATCTGGCCGCTGTCCAGTCCCGCCCGGTTGACCAGGATCTCGACCTTATCCTGCAAGCCTTCGGTTTCGTCGAAGCTCATCATCAGACGAACGACGTTCCGCAAACACGGCAGGTCCAACTGGGTGACCAACAAGACTCGCGTGGCCGACCCGATCGCCGTCATGTCGATCGGGCTGTACGTTTTCGACAGGTCGACGATCAAATGGGTGAAGGACGCCTTCATCAAACCCATGACTTTGCGGAGGCTTTCCGGATCGACCACGTCCATGTCCGAGAGTTCGACCGGCCGCGGAAGCAGGTACAGCCCGCTGGTATGCTTCGTCAGTGATTTTTTCAGCAGCTGAATGTCCAATCGCGAAATGTTCTGGACGACATCGGCCAACGTGTAATCGGGGATCGCGTCCAAGAAAACGTCGGCGTCGCCGAGGGCCAGATCCAAATCGATCAGGGCGACGCTGTTCTTGGGATCTTCGGCCAGGACACAGCCCAGATTGACCGCGACACTGGTCGTGCCGACACCGCCGGTCGCACCGGCGACCGCGATGATTTCGCTGCTACGCGATCCCCCTTCGCCGCCGCCGAATTTCTGCTGACTGACGCGATGAAGGGCGTTGGACAATTCCTCTTCGGTCAGCGGCAGCGTCAAGAACTCGCGTGCGCCGCTGCGGATCGCCGTCAGAATGGTTTGGCCGTCGTTGCTTTCGCTGGCCGCCAGGATCACCGTCTTCGGCGACGCCTGTCCGAGACGTGCGATCAGGTCGAGCGCTTTCGTCTTGTCGCTGTCCAGACAGATCACGCCGATATCCGGCGTGGTCTGCTGAACGATATCCGGGAAGAATTCGTATCGTGAACAATCCGCTTCCAGCCAAACCGTTTCCAGGCTCAGCAGCATCGCTTTGAGCGATTCGCGGGTGGCGTCGTTCGGATCGACCAACGCAAGTCGGAGCACATTGCTCATGATGATGGAATCCGAATGGGGGGAAATGAATGAAGTGTGATCATCGCGTCAGGGGCCACCGCCATCAGTTGCCCGGTGACATGATGGAGACACCTTCGCCGACGACGGTCGGCATTTCGCCGGGGACGATCGATGTCGGCGGCAAGGCCTCGCCGGAGATGATCGCGCCGGGCGGCACCGCGTGTCCGCCGCCGGACATGTGCATCGGACTGCCTCCGGAATGGTGGAACGGCATGCCGCTTCGACAGGCACTGCACTGACAGTCGCCACTGCCGCTGCAATGGTTGCCCAACAAGTTGGGGACCTCGATGTTGCCGAGCAGGTACAACTCGTGATCGGTCGGTGACATGCTGTTCAGCCCCGGTCCGCCCGGCGGAACTTCGTGCGGGTCCATCGCGTCGACGATCTCGGGGGTGACCAAGATCAACAGTTCGATGTCGTTCTTGCGCTCGCTGATGCGGCGGAACATCGTTCCGATCCACGGCAAGTTGCCAAAAAAAGGCGTCGCCCGGGTTTGGGCTTCGGTTCGGCTCTGCAACAGACCGGCCAGGGCAAAGGTTTGCCCGGCCTGCATCTCGACCGCCGTTTCCACATAACGTTGGGTGAAGGCGCTGACGGCAAGACCGTTGACGGTGACGCTGCGTGACGCGTCCGGTTCGGAGACTTCCGGACGAACTTCCAGACGGATACGGCCCGGACCGACGACGAACGGCAGAAAGTCGACCGACGTTCCGTATTCCTCGTAATCGACTTGCACGGCACCGTTGCCGGTCGGAACGACGTTGGGAACGCGACCACCGACGGTGAAACGGGCCGGCCGGCCGTGCGTGGCGACCACGGTCGGTTCGGCCAACAGTTTGATCAAATCGTTTTGGTGCAGCGCGCGGATCAGGGCTTCGAAATTCGCGTTGTCAAAGAAAAAGCGGTTCGTGATGTCCAGGGCACCACCGGTCGAAGGGCTCAGGCCGGTGCCGACAGTGCTGCCGACGTCGGTCAGCGAAGAGGGCGCTTGGGCGTAGAAGCTGGTCCCGTCGCGAATGCTCCAGTCGATCCCCAGATCGCGAAGTTTCGTCCGGGAAACTTCCATGATTTTCGTGTGCAGCAAAATCTGCTGGACGCCGGAGACTTTGATGTTGTTGACGGGCGACGCATAGAACTGTTCGACGATGGCCATGGCGCGATCGACGTCATCGACGCTGGTGACGTGACCACTGACCACGGCACCATTGGCTAGCGGCAAGACTTTTAGGGAAGCCAAGGGAAGCTGGGACGACAAGATGCCTTCGACTTCGCGGGCGTCGGCCAACACGATGACGTCGACGGTATACAGTTTGTCGTTGGTGTCCCAGATGTTCAGTTGAGTGGTCCCGGGCTGCTTTCCGGAAATCTGAATCTGGTTCTGAGAGATCGGTTGTGCGCTGAGCACTTCCTCGTTGTGGACCTGGAACTTCGGGATGCGTTCTTCCAAAGTCAAGATACGGCTGCTCTTGTCCAGCATCTCGATCCGCTCGACGGATTGGGAGATGTTGTAGTTGACGCTCGCCTGAGTCGCGTTGACGAATTTCTCGTCACCCTTCGCTGACGCTCGATGCATCCAAGGTGATGCGACCACCGCAACAGCGATCAGCAGAACTTGCGCGGGGCTTGCCGCAGGCAGTCGGGTCGTTTCCATCGCTTGTTGCATCCTTGCTGGACCAAATCGTCGGATCCTTCCGACAATCCGCCGCCCGCCAGGAGAAAGTCCTGTCGGCGTCGGTCTTGGTCAATGGCGAGTCACGGGATAATGAAGGAGTTGGTGCCTACCGGGGTCGGCACCGGGATCATCAATTCACGGCCGGTTTAGTTGCCGTTTCGGTTCGGAGCGGAGTCAACCTTGTCGCCTTCGTTCGGTTCGAAGAACGGACTGGCTTCGCCGTTCAGGTAACTGTAGTCGTCCTGCTCGGCCGGCGGCATGTTGACGGCATCGTCGACCGGGGCGATCGAGTTGTCGGCACCGCCACCGGTCTCACTGAGCACGCGGGGCATGTCGTCGTCTTTGATCCAGCCGTATTGCACGATCTTTCCGCCGGAAAGTTTTTGCATTTTGAAATCGTCGCGGTTGTCGATCTTCCGAGCCGTGGGAGTCTTGGTCGTCGCGGGCTCGTGGTTCATCGCCTCTTGGGCCTTGGCATGGTCAGCAATCCATTTCAAGAACTCCTGGCCGGCGTCGGCTTCTTCACCACTGTCGTCGTAATCGGTCAAGTTTCCCAAAGTCAGGCGGATCTTGCCAAGTTCCGACGCCCAAGTCCAAACTTCGGCATTGGTCTTTTTGATCAGCAGAGAAATGGTGCGTGCCGCCTTGGCGTTTTCTTCGTTGTCTTCGCGTTGAGTCTGCCCGTCCAAGGCGAACACTCGAACACCGCGGAGGATGGTCTTGGCGGTCGTTTCGGGAATCACTTCGCTCTTGGTGAAGTAAGCCATCACGTCGACTCGGTCGCCGGGGCGGACCAAGTTGGCGACGGCGTTTTCCGGATCCGCTTTCATGGCCACGACCGTGAAACCGCGGGGAATTTTTTGTGACGATCCGTTGGAATCGTTCATCAGCTTGACCGGCATGACGGCTTCACCGATGTAGAAGCGTTGACGAGCGAATTTGCCCTCGAGTTCTTCCAGGTTGTTCGTGGAGCCTTCGGGGACGCGGTCGGCGGGCCACTGCTCCAAACGGATCTTTTCGGCCGTGATTTCCTCGGCGACGTCGATGGCCTTGGAGGTCACGAAGATCTCCACCATCTCGATTTCACTGCCCTGCGAACTCTGGGCTTGCATCCAATGACTCAGCCCGACAGCAGCGATCCCGCCGCATACGCAGGCGATCAGCAGAACGAGAGTTTTGTTACGCATGATAGAACAATTCGTCAAAGGAAGCGTCAAGTAAGGTTTCGGGTTTGTCAGGTCTGTGACTGCACCCCACATCACGTGCAGGCTAAGGTCACTTCAATCAGCAAGGTTTCGGCAAAGCCTGTCCTTGGCCAGGCTTGCCCAGTCGAAGCCGGTGTCAAACCAGCATGCCGAAGCAGGCGAAGTAGATCACCGAGCCGATCGCCATCGGGATGCCGTAGGGCAACAAAGTCATGGTGGGTTTCCGCTCCCGAGCGATCGCCGCCAGTTTGCTGGGCTTGCGAATGGTTTTCCATTCTTCCAGGATCTGCATGGCCATCGCGTAGTGCTTGAACATGCGTCCGCTCCGCAGAATCATGGCGATCGCGATCACGCCTCCGGCCAATGCGCCGGCGACGAACAAGTGCAGCGAGATCATCGAACCGAGCCAAGCGCCGGTGCCGGCGGCCAGTTTCACGTCGCCGGCACCCATGCCGCCGACGTTCCGAAGGACCAACAGCGGCAAAGCGCCGACGATCGTGCCCAGCAGACTGAATCCGAGACCCGAAAATCCGTCGGCATAGCCACAGTAGCACCAGCCGCTTAGGATGAAGGGAAGATTCAGCCAGTTCGGCACTTTCAAGATCATCCCGTCGATCACCGCAGCGATGATCAACACGAAGCTGACGAACCAGACGACCCAGTTTTCGGCCATGCTGCTAAAAAGCGTATCCATCTCGGAATCCCCGTGTGTGTATTCGTTATCGTGGGCCGATCATCCAGCTGAACATCGCGAACAAAAGCGTCACGACACAGCAGGCCAATTGCCACGCATAGGCGGCGGCGTCAGGCGGTAGCAGTGGGTAGTTCATCGATCGGGTTTTCATTCGCCAAGGCAGCGGTTCACCATCAGGGGGGACCCTGCACGCCTTCGGCAGCCAAGTGGGTGAGTTTTCATTCAGGAAATTCGAATCGAGATCTCCGGTGCGAGCCGTGGGAACGGACCCGCACCGGCGATCATTCGAATCGCGTCGCGAAGGGGGCTTTCAAACGAGTCGCCCTTCGCAGGCAAACGAGCATCGGGAAACCGAAAAATCAGTTACCAGCGATGGCACCACCGACGGTGTCAAATTTGGCGGCAGCGTTGGTACCAACGGTTCCCACAGCAGCCAAGCAAACGACGACGATCAAGGCGAGCATGACGGCATACTCGACAGCGGTCGGGCCATCTTCTTCCTTCAGGAAGTTAACAATGCTAGATGCGAAATTCTTCATGTTTTTCTCCAGGAGCAAGCGTGATCCACCGTCGGGTGAAACACACTGAACAAAATCCGGTTGACCCAACGTGAGTCAGTCCGGTCGGTTGGGTAGCCTTCTCTCCGACTTTCGTCCGACACGCCTTGGCGATCCGCCGCATTGAACCGGGCGAACCCGGAAGCCTGCGTCGAAACGTTTTCCCTCGGCAGCCCGGCTTTCCTGAAGCACGCGCGAATCGGAGATTCCGATCCGGCGGACTCACGGATCCGTGGCTTTGCGCGGTAGTCCTCTCGGACATCTTGCCTTTGTCTGGGAGCAAAGCTGACCGAAAACCGGTGCCCCGCAAACGCATGACATCGGTTCTCAGCGATCGGACCAGGACTGGTCCGCTCACTCTCTACCTTGACACTACGACAGGTTTTCGATCAGTCAAAAAAGTCTGGTCGAGCAAGCCGTAACGGTCACCGAAACTGGCCGGTTGCAGCGGTCACGCGGTTCGGCACGGCTACAATGGTGAGGAAACCAGCCGAGCCGTCGAAAGATCCGCCGATCCCCATGAACGTGTTGACCACCACTTTGTTGCCGCCGTCGCGTTGGCTGTACAAGCCGATGACTTGGATCGTGCCGGCGATCTTGTTGGCCGTCGTCGATTTGTTGTCTCCCGCTTCGCTCCATGCGTGCGTCTTGGCGACGTTTTTCGTTCCCCTGGCTTGGAATAACCTGCCACGACGCTACATGCCGTTGCTGATGGCATCACTGTTGGTCGCCGTCACCGTCCCGGGCTTGTTTCACGCCGTGGGCATTCATCCGCTGTATGCCGAAATCGACAGGCCGATCCCCGACAGTGAAACGCTTCCTTTCGAAATGACCAGGATCCTGGCCGAACCGTTCATCCGGTTCGGGGCCGATCGCATTTGGACGTTAGTCGCTTTGTGCGGACTGTGGTGGTTTCACAACCGCCTGCAAGATCGTCGCCGTCGACGGTTGCGACTGCGACGCGTCCTGCAAGCCCGTGTGCTGCACCGCACCAATCAAGTCAAACGCGCCAACAAGGCTTTGCGGAGCGAGGTCATCCGCCGGCAAGAAACCCAGCACCTGTTGGACCAAAGCGAAAGCACGTTTGAGGCATTGATCCAGCGGATGGAATTGCAGGTCACCCGCAAAGATACCCAAGGCGTGATCACGTTCGCCAACGACATCTATTGCCAAAAATTGGGACTCGATAAGAGCCAGGTCATCGGCAGCACCGACGAGGATCTGTTCGACCCCGAAATCGCTCAGAAGTATCGACTAGACGACTTACGGATCATGAAGACCGGCCAAATCGTCGACCAGATCGAACAGCACCCCACCGTCGACGGAAAAACGGGATTCGCCCAAGTTTTCAAGGCCCCCGAGTACGATCGGGACGGGAACTGCATCGGCATTCAAATCATTTTTTGGGACGTGACCCGCAAACACTTGGGCGAAATCACGCTGCGTGATAGCGAGGCGCGGAAACGGGCGTTGTTCGATTCGGCCGGCGATGCGGTGGTCTTGATCGGCGACGATAACGTCGTGGTCGAAGCAAATCCGGCCGCCACCGTCTTGTTCGGCGACACCCTGCTCGGGAAAGACTTTGACAGCGTGGCGACACCGGTTTTCGGCTATCGTTTCACCGGCGATTCGGCGCCGCATCGTTGGGAACTGCTGCCCCGGGCGACACGGCAAGACTTGACCATCCGACGTCGTGACCGCACCGAGTTCGAAAGCGAAGTCTCCGTCCATACCATCCCGGTGGGAGACGCCGAGGGATGTGCCGTGATCGTCCGTGACGTGACGCTGCAAAAACGGGCGTTCGAGGCACTGCGCAATGCCAAAGCGGCTGCCGAGGCGGCCAACCGCACCAAGACCGAATTCATGGCCGGTGTCAGCCATGAACTCCGCACGCCCTTGGGCGGAAGCGCCGGGTTGACGGACCTGCTGTCCAAAACCGAGCTGACGCCGCCGGCGCAAGAATACGTGCGGATGATCGGCCGCAGCACGCAGGCCTTGACCGACGTCATCGAGGACATCTTGGACTTCGCCGCCATCGAAGCCGGTCGCGTCGATATCGATCCCCGCCCCATCGATTTGCACGTCTGTTTGGGTGACGCGTTCAAGTCCTTGGCCGTTCGCGCCGCCGAGAAACCCTTGCAGCTGATCTTATCGATTGATCCGGAAACCCCGCGTTATGCGATCGTCGATCCGAAACGCTTTCGACAAATCATCATCAATTTGGTCGGAAACGCGATCAAGTTCACGCCGTTGGGCGAAGTCCGCGTTCGCCTGTCTCTCGACCACGAGTTCGACGGTCCCGAATTCATCGGCCCCGAGGACGAACCGACGTTCCTGATCGAGGTCGCCGATACCGGCGTGGGAATCCCCAACGACAAACAGGCCGAAGTCTTCACCGCGTTCGAACGGGGGGAAATCGGCACCAAGCGTTCCTTCGGCGGCACCGGCCTGGGTTTATCGATCAGCGACGGGTTGGTCCGCCGCATGGGAGGACGCATCGACTTGGTCAGTCAACCCGACGTCGGCAGTTGTTTCAGTTGCCGCTTGCCGCTCAAGCGAGCCTCCGCGGCCGACGCCTCGAGTCGGCCGCCCCGACGTCCCGATGCCAAGAAAACCGCCCGTCTGGTCGGCCGAATCCTTACCGGTGTTCCCAACATGGACGCCGCGTTCGAAGAAACCTTGGCCTCGCTGGGGATCGCGATCACGGACGAACCGATGACTCTCAAGCGGGACGGAAAGATACCGACGCTGTGGGTTTTGCGGAGCGACGGACCGACGACGTGGCGAGATCGCGTGCACCACCAAAACGATCGCGTGGTCTGGATCCAGAAGGTCGGAGGCACTTCGGCGCCGATCGTCGCAGCCCGGGAATCACGATTGAACGAGCCCGTGACGCCCGACGAGTTGACCGTGGCGGTCCACGATTTGTTATCTGACCGCGACCAACGCGCGCCGAACCGTCGAAACGGCGATCCCCGCATTTGGGCGAGCGGCGACGCGCCCGCTGCGACTCTCGCCCCACCGATCGACCACAAAGGCGACTTGTTGTTGGTCGACGACAGTGAGGTCAACCGCCTGGTCATCCGCCGACAATTGGAGGCACTCGGATACAAAATCGAAACAGCCGTCGATGGTCAAAAGGCCGTGCAAACGGCGACGCGGCGACATTTCGACTGCATCCTGATGGACTTGCAAATGCCGATCATGGATGGCACCGAAGCGACCGCCGAGATCCGCGAAGCCTACCGACGCAAGGCAGCCGCACCGCCCCCGATCATCGCCCTGACCGCCCACGTCACGGCGGAACACGAATTGATGTGCAAACAAGCCGGGATGTCGGGGTTCATCACCAAACCCGTTCGTGTCAAAGCGCTGACCAACGCCATCGAATCGGCACTCCACCCGGATTCAGACCGATGGATCCGGGGCGATCGTGCCGACACGCAACGAGACGATCCTGTGGCCGATCCCGCGGGCACGCCGCCGGAACAATCACTTGCACCGGAGCATAACGACATGACCGACGACTCGAACGCGGACACGTCCCCGGCGACCACACCGGTGCCGCGGGATCGAGACGCCGAGGCGACCAGGCAACAGTTGCTTCGCTACAGCGGCGGCAGCGCCGACATCGCCGTGTCGTTATGCGACGCTTTTCTTGAAGAGGTCCCCGACCTGCTCCGTCGTGTCCGAAATCACCGCCGATCGAATCAAAACGGCGAACTGATGCGGGCGGCGCACACTCTGAAAAGCTGTCTGCGGTACGTCGCCAATCCGGCCGCGATCGGTTTGGCTGCCGATTTGGAAAAGAACGCGAAAGAAAAGAAGACCATTTCCGCGGTCGACATCGAAACGTTGGGATCGGTTTGCGAGGCGTGGCAAGAACACGTTCGCCACGTCCGAGAGACCTTTCGCGGTTAGAAAGCGATCCGACCGCAATTCGACGTCGCCGGTGGGAAATGGGATGCCCTAAATCCGCCGAATGAACATTTCGGCGTAGCTGCGAACTTCGCTGCCGTTGAGGACGTGGACCATGCGGAGCTGTTTGACCTGTTCGTCGCTGAACGAGTTCATGGGGACGTGAACGAGATGTTTCTTGTACCGACGCGCCAGACGCCGAAATCCGGCCCCCGGAGGCAACATCGACAAGACGGCGATCTGCGGACCGCTGCTGTGCAGGCATCCCGCGGCCAACAGTCTTTCCTCCAACGTCTCGGTGAAATCCAACCTCGAATCCAGCCAAACGTCGGGAATCACCATCGGCGGATACAGGAACAACGCGCCACCGTAATTCGCCAGTCCGATCCCAGGCCCGACCATTTCCTCGTGAAAGTCGGTCGCAAAAAACGCCAGCGTCGATTCGGATTCGTGTTCGGCGAACCAAGTCGTCCGCCAGGGATAGGACCGCGGATCGGCCGGGCTGTCGAACAGCATCACGCAAGCATCCAAATTGCCACGACTGGGCGGGATCACCTTGACATAGATTTCTTTCTCGTACCAATGCCGCAGGGTGTCACGTATATCGATTCCGTCTTTGACGCTGGTCGTGAATTTTTCGGTCCGCGCCAAGTCGCTTCCCATGATCGCTTTGGCCCGCTCGAACACCCTCGTCCGAAAGTTTTCGATGCGTTCGTCCTCGGGCGGATAGCTGCATTGGCTGTACGGATTCCAGCGGTACGACCAACGTTCTTTTTCCAGTTTTTGCGGACGGCGTTGCAGTTGCAGCGTTCGCCAAGTCATCGGCGGACCGGGCAATCGGTTGACCAGCAAGACCGTTTCACCGTCGGCCAGACGGGCTTGGTCGATGCCCAAGGTCGCGACGGGCAATTCGTCGACGTGGCCGGTCGGCTCGCCGTCGTCCAGGGCGGACAGGGCTTCGCTGTATCGGTAATCGTTGGCGTTTTCGGCGACATGCAAAGCGAACTGATCACCCAGGATCTGCTGCGCGGCGGTAACGATCGTGACCAAGTCCGGAGTCATGCGGCGGTGGATCAAGGAAAGATTGCGAATGTACTTCAAGCATTTCGAAAGCAGCAGCGGCGTCATCCGCCGCGCGCGATTTCCCAACTCGGACTGATAGGAACTTCTCGCCGCGATCAACAGTTCCTTGACGCCGTCGATTTGCAAGTCCTCGTCGTTTTCCAACTCGCTCCGCGCGCGTTCGTAAAGTCCGGTGATGAACGGCAATTCGCCGAACAGAAACGTCAAGGTTCGTGGTGCGACGGCATAACGAACCGGTTCTTCGACCAGATCGTGTTCCGGCATGACCCGCAAGGCCGCCGACTCGCTGCGATGATGATCCTCCCGTGGATCGTCGGAGCTCTGATCGTAGGCTTCACGAATCCACGGCCAATGAAGCACGCTGGTGACGAATAAGATTCGCTGGTGGCGGGCCTCCAGTTCCTTCAAACGGTGCGCCATGTGGACGATGCGGTGACGGGTTTGATCGTCCGGCGGGCGAATGATGCCCGGCAACAGCGCCGCGGCGAAACGCTCCGGGGAGACAAGTCGCAACGCGTAAGGGTCGGGCATCACGGCCGAATACGGATAAAACGGATCCGTTTCCAGGTCGACGTAAGCACGCGTGATGTGTTCGCCCATCGCGGCGCGGATCGCCATGATCACCGGCTGGCAAGGATCGATCGGCACGTAGCTGACCGGGTCACTGTTGTCCGGTTCCTCGTCGTTCGCGTCGGATGCGTCCCATTTCGTTTCTTGCCAAGACGGCGGGTCGGTGTCGCCCGCACCAAAGGCGTGCGGCTGAATCACGATCGACGGCGTCGGCAAGTCCAGCACCGCTTCTTCCACCTGAATTCGAAACGACTCCGGCAAAGGAACCGCGACACAGTCGTAGGCTTCTTCGAGCATCCAACGCCGAACCGTCAACGCGAACTGTCCGCTGCCGTGGATGACCGGCAAGATGGCGATCTTGGATCCCATCCGAAGCAATTCGGGGACCGGCGACGGATTCGGTAAGGCGTCCCAAGTGGACATGGCTGCGCTGCTACCCGACGGGACTCGGTTTGGCGGACGCGATCACCCGCGTCTGCGTGGCGACGGCCAAATATTTCTCGGCCGCTTGCATGACCGATTCTACGGTGACACCGCGATACAAAGCCAATAAATCGTCCGTGCTTTGGTACTCGCCGCAGGTCAACCAACGACTGCCGATGCCGAACAGTCGGTTTCCGGGGCGCTCGCTGCCCATGATGCAAGCGGACGTGGCCTTGCCGATCGCTTGAGACAATTCGGCTTTGTCGACCGCGAACGTTTCCGGTTTCTCGGTCACACGGCGAAGCAAGTCATCCATCAAATGCTCGTTCGTGTCAATTTCCTCGGGGGCGCAGACCAAGTAGCTGAAGATCGCCCCGTCGTCGATGAACTCTTGCGACCACATCGCCGCGATTTCGGCGCGGCCCGTGTCGATCAATTCCCAAAACAAACGGCTGCCGCCGTCGTCCGCCAAAACCGAAAGCAACATACGCAACGGGTAACGATCGGCGTCCCGGATCGACGGCCCCGGGATCATCTTGACCAAATAAGCCTGGGAGGCATCGTCGATGTTCAAGTTCGCGTCGACTCGGATGCCTTGGGGCAAGGTTTCCGGATCGTCCGCCGACGGTGATCCGCTCGTACCGCGACCGGCCCAGTGCCGAGTCAGTTTTTCCACGTCGGCGATCAAGCCGTCGAAATCGACATTGCCCGATGCAGCCAAGACGATGTTTTCGGGCCGATAACGACGATTGAAATAGGCACGCATGTCCGACGAAGTCATCGCTTTGATCGATTCGCTGGTTCCCAAAACGCGGCGGCCCAATCCGCGGGGGCTGAAGTGTCGTTCCATCGCCCTTTCGAAAGCGCCGAACGGTGGCTGGTCTTCGTACTTGGCGATCTCTTCCAAAATAACTTGGCGTTCCGTTTCGAAATCGTCGTCGCGGAGCGCCGGCGAAAGCATGTCGGTCAACAAGTCGATCAATCGACCCTGAAACTTTGGCAGCACCGTCGCGTAGTAGACCGTTTGTTCCTCGCTGGTGTAAGCGTTGCTTTGTCCGCCCAGTTCGTCCAATTCGCGGTTGACGTCGGCGGCACTGCGCCGGGCCGTGCCTTTGAACATCATGTGTTCCAGGAAATGGCTGAGTCCCGATTCGCGGTCGACTTCGTCCCGCGCTCCGGCCCGGACGAAATAACCCATCGCGGCGCTATAACCACGCGTATCGATCTCGGCGACGACGCGGAGTCCGTTGGCAAGGGTGGTCTGACGAAATTCTGGCATGGTTTTATGAGTTGATCTTCAGTTCGTGAGGGCCTGAAGTTACCAGGCGGAAATTTTTCGGCCGATGGATTCGGTAGTACTGTTGGACTTGGTCCAGGGTGATCGATTCGATCGCGGTTTCCAACTCGTCCAAGGTCATCACCCGTCCGAGTTGAAGCCAGTCGTTTGCCATCGAAGACGCGCGAGACGAACTGGATTCTTGTTCCATGATCAGACTGCTTTGAATTCGAACTTTCCAGCGTTCCAGTTCATGCGGGTCCAAGTCGTCGATCAGGTGATGAATCTCGTGCAGTGTCACGTCCAGGGTTTCTTGGGCCCGCGCGGGCGTCGTCCCGGCGTAACCGAAAACGCCGGCGGCCTGTTTCAGCGAATTGCAACTGGCCGAAACGGTGTAACACAGCCCGCGTTGTTCGCGGACGCGGTCAAACAACCGGCTGCTCATTCCGTCACTGAGAATACCGATTCCCGCGCGCATGACGAAATAATCTTCGTGGCCATAGGGAATCGAGTCGAAGGAAAAACCGATGTGGGTTTGGCTGCTGGAGGATTCCATGTGTTCGGTCGCAGGGCCTCCGGTCGCCGGAACCGGCGGGACCACATCCCCGCTTCGCCAATCGCCCAGCGTTTCCTCGGCCAGTTGAAAAACGGCTTCCGGAATGACGTTGCCGGCGACCGCCAGGACGGAGTCGGTCGCATGGTACCGCTCGGCGAAAAGCCCGCGGACGTCGTCCTGAGTGATCGATTCCAAACTTTCCATCGTCCCGGTCGCCGAACGGCCCAGCCGATCGCCGTAGTGAAGTTCGCGTAGGCGGCGCATCACGCGAGACACGGGTTCATCCTCGATCGCACGCAGTTCTTGAACGGCCATCAGACGGGCATCGTCCAATTGGTCGGCCGGCAAATGCGGTCGCCGCACCACATCGGCATAAAGCCCGATCGCCGTGGGCAACGACTCCGCAGGCATCGCTGCGCCGAACGAAACCATCCGACTGGACGTGCCGGAGGAACCATCGATGCCCAGTTCGTCTTGGATCGCGACCAGTTCGCGGCTGCTGTATCTGCCGGCACCTCGCTGAACCATTTCGCAAACCAGCGAAGCCAGCCCGGGACGATCATCCGGTTCGTTTTCGACGCCGGCGGGCAACGACAGCGAAAACGCGGCCGTCCGCAACCAGGGCATCGGCTGGACCAGCACGGTCAAGCCGTTGGCGAAGGTTCGCGATTGAACGGCCGAAGCGATCGAGGTTGCCGACGAGGAAGTTGATGAATTTGACATGAAAATCGAAAAAGGTCCGAAACGAAGAAAAGTGATCCGCCCAGCGGCAGTAGCACCGCCGACCAGAGACGACAGGCCGCTGCACCGGAGGCGTCGTCGGTCGCGCGTCAAACGCCGATCGTGACGACTTCGACGGTCTTGACCCTTCCGACCAGGGTGTGACTGCTGGCGTCGTCGACGACGATCGACATCATCTGGCCGGCTTGACGTCGGTTGCCGTCGAACACAACGATGCGGTCGCAATGCGTCCGGCCGGTCATCTGGATCAACTGGCTATCGTCGCCCTCCTCGACACGGGCCTCCTCGACACGGGCCTCCTCGTGGGGGACGTTGTTTCGCGGGCCGCCGTTGTCGCCCACAGGAACACCGATCACCTGAATCGGCTCTCCGGGCTGCCCCGGCTTGGCCAGGTCACGCAGCGCCCGTTTGCTGGGGCCTTCGACCAGGACATCGACTTCGGTGCCGATCAGTTTCTGGTTGTCCTCTTTCGCGATGGCGTCTTGAATCGCCAGCAGTTCGTTGTTCCGTCGCGCCTTGATCTCACGCGGCACGTCGTCGGACAATCGCTCGGCGGCCTTGGTGCCGCCACGGACGCTGTACTGAAAAATGAAACTGTTTTTGAATCGGCACCGTTCGGCCAAGCGGATCGTCTTTCGAAAGTCCTCCTCGGTCTCGCCGCAGAAGCCGACGATGAAATCGCTGCTGATGGCCGCGTCGGGCAAGATCCGTTCGATACGCTCCATCATGTCCAGATAGTCGGCGACCGTGTAGCCTCGCTTCATCCGTCGCAGGACGTCGTCGCTGCCGCTTTGTGCCGGCACGTGCAGATAAGGCGAACACTTGGGCAAATCGCGGACGGTCGTCAGCAAGCGCTCGGTCATGTCTTTGGGATAATTCGTTACGAATTTGATGCGGTCGATCCCGTCGATCTCGTGAAGCCGCATCAACAGCGACGACAAATCCGTCGTCCGGCCGTCCTCGTCAAACCGATAACTGTTGACGGTTTGACCGAGCAGCGTGATTTCGCGGCAACCCTGATCGGCCAGGACTCGGGCTTCGGCCAAGATCTGTGTCGGCGGCCGTCCCTGTTCGGGACCGCGTGTGTTCGGCACGACGCAATAAGTACAAAACTTGTCGCATCCGATTTGGATCCGCAGGTACGCTTGGAACGGTGTCGGACGCATCGCCGGATCACGGAGCGGATCGAACGTTTCATGGCTGCGGGCGACGACGGATTGCTTGCCGTCTTTGCGAGACATCGAAACGGCCATCTGGCGGCCTTGCCCGGCTCGGACCTTGCCCAGCAATTCGGGGATCGTGTGCAGCTGACCGGGGCCGACCACCAGGTCGACGTAGGGGGCGCGTTGGAAAATCACTTTTTGATCTTTTTGTGCCATGCAACCCATCACGCCGATCGTTTTCTCGGGGTTGCGTTCTTTGGCCTCCCGCAGTTTCCCCAGCGCGCTATACACCTTTTCTTCGGCGTGTTCGCGGACGCTACACGTGTTGTACAAAACCGTGTCGGCTTCCTTGGCGGAATCGACGACCGTGTAGCCGTGCCGCTTCAAATCGGCGATCACCATCTCGCTGTCCAAAACGTTCATTTGGCAGCCGACGGTCTTGATGTAAACGCGTTTGCTCATGCTGGCGAATTGTCTTTGTTGGTTGGGTCGTCACGGCTTGCCCCATCACTGTCGGCCGCGTCGGCCGGCTGGTTCCGCTTCACGAATCCACGCAGCGCGTCGACCAGGCTGGTCCGGCGACGGTTCATCGATGCGGCCAACAGCCCGACCGCGATCACGGTCCCCGCCGCCCACATCAGGGTCGCACCGTTCAAAAAGGACTCGTTGGCTTGACTGAACATCCCGACAAACATACCCGCGGCAGGCCGCCCGACGGTAGGCCCGTTGCCCGCCTTGCCCCCGGGCAACACGGCGGCTGAGTCCCGCCTAGAATGGGACTTAGCCGCCTAGAATGAACGGCTCCGATCCCCCCTCCTGCGAAAGTCGCCTCGATGTCCCGATTCGTTACCGCCGTCGTGTTCGGCTTGTTGGCCGGCGTGATCGTTGCCCAGCAGCCCGGCGAGGATAAAAACGGGCCGATCGGCCCGCAAACGGAAAACACCCTGAAAACCAGCGACGGCGGGGAGATTTCGTATCTCCTTTCGGTACCGGAATCCGAAGCCGGCCAGAAATTGCCGCTGATGCTGTTCTTGCACGGACGCGGCGAGAGCGACGGGCCGCTGTCGTTGGTCGCAAAATGGGGGCCACCGATGAAGGTCGCGCGGGGCGAAGCCCTGCCCTATTTGCTCGTGTCGCCGCAATGCCCCCGCGACGATTTCTGGAGCAGCGAAACACAACAAAAACGACTCGTCGAATTGTTGGACGAAATCGTCCAGACGCATCCCGTCGACCAGGACCGTGTTTATCTGACCGGTTTAAGCATGGGCGGCTTCGGTTCCTGGCAGTTGGCCTGTGACCATCCCGATCGGTTCGCCGCCGTTGTGCCGATATGTGGCCGCGGCAAACCCGAATTGGCGGAAAAGCTTGTCGACGTTCCGATCTGGGTTTTCCACGGTGACCAAGACAAATCGGTTCCGTTTTCGCACAGCGTCGACATGGTCAATGCCATCCGGTCGGCCGGAGGCGATAAGGTCCGCTTCACGTCACTGGAAAGCGTCGGTCACAACAGTTGGTCCGCCGCCTACGCGACCCCGGAACTGTATCAGTGGATCAGCCGGCATCGACGGAACGACAACAATTGAACGACAGCCTGCGAACCGCGACGCCGGAGTTGCTCGGTTTCAGTCCGGTTTTCGCGTCGGATCGCCGTCGATCAACCAAGCTTCCCAAGCCCGTCCGTAGCGATCCAAAAATTCGCGACAATCGGCGGCGGTGAATGCGGTCCGGTTCCAGTTCGCCGAGATGCAGATCTGGCCCCAATTGACGCACAACCCCAGCGTCACGTTGGTGCCGCGGCGGGCCGGCGGAACAATCAAAATCTTGGCCAAGTCGACATCGCCGATCCGCCGACGCCCGTCGCGTTCGGGGAATTCGTGCTTCATGCCCCTCGAGATGTCGCCGGCATAGGTCAACGCGCTGGTTGACATGTGGTGACTCCACCGGATCGCACGTTTCATCAGATTCGGCCGATCGGCCAGGGCGTCCAAGCCGTCCAGGAAATCCAGGTAAACACGACTGTCCTTGATCCACTGCGTCTCCGCTTGAACGCTCGCAAGCAACTCGGGCCATGCGACGCATTGCCGGGCCGTACGGCCGAGAAAAGCGAAACTCAACCGGTTCGCCGCCGGCATTCGCATGTCCTCTCGGCTCCGCAAATCCACCGGCATCAGAACGCGGAGCCGCGATGATCGCCCACGACCGCCGAACTCTTGGTTCCATTGGTGGCAGACATCAAACAGGATCGCCAGCGCCAGATCATTGATCGCGACCGATCGATCCCGGCACGCCGCCTGAATCTTTTTCGACGTGTCAACGCCGAACACGTGATGAAGCATCGGCTGATCCGAGGCCGGGCTGCCCCGAAGACGCGTCGCCCGTGGCCGCTCCTCTTGCCGATTCGACCGATCGGGGACTGCGAGCGCGTCGGGCCGTTGGAAATGAAAGTAGAATGCGTTTCGCAGTTTATCCCAAGTCGACAAGGCGGCGACCACGGGTTTCGCTTTCCGTTCGCTAAAGTCCGCACGGCCGCGAAGTCGCGCCGGTTGCAATTGACGGCGTCGCGATCGCGGGCTTGGGGAAGACGCCGGCTCGAATTCGCAAGCCTCCGGTGCATTCGCTCGTTCGTTTTTTCGAACTGCGGACGTGACGTTGGATACATAACGCGACAACGCATCGATCAACACTTGCCGCAGGCCCACCCCGTCACAGCACGCGTGATGGAGTTGAATCAGCAATCGACTGCCGCCGGGGTCTTTCGTCGGCTGGTACCAATACCGACAACCCGGTTCGTCAAACAAATCGATCGCCCGCGGACTCGGATCGACACATTCCGGATGCTCGATCAGTGGCGGATCAAAATCCGGATCGCGAAGTCGTGCGAGAAAGTGCGGATCGTACTCCCACGCCAAACCTTCGGCGGTCTGGATCAGACGACTGGCCAACAACGGGTGCCGATGGATCGTGTTCGTCAACGCTTCACTCATAGCGTCGACGCACAGCAAGCCGGCAAACTGCAACTCGATGAAACTGGTCATCGGACAATTCTCGCGGTCGTCCCAAACCAGATACTTTTCCAGCGGCGAAAGCGGCAGCGGAAACAGTTCCGCCAGCTCGGCGGGCATCGCCGTCGGCGGTCGCCCGAAAGCGGGAGCGGCCGCCCCCTTGTGGTCCGCCGCAACCCGATCGGCACCGCCTGTGCGTGGCGGGCCGAGAGTCGATGGCGGGACCGGAGAGCTTTTGGGCACGGAGCGGGGCATGGGTGGGCCGATCGGAAGAGTAGAAACCGCACCCACCGACTCTAGTTGCCGAACGTCAAAAGTCGAGCGATCTGCCGCAGTTAAGCCCGCCCGGTCGGCTGCGGTGCTTTGCCCGGACCCGTTTAATCCTTGTCCGCCCGCAGCACGGACACGAATGCTTTTTGAGGAATATTCACGCTGCCGAATTGCTTCATTTTTGCCTTCCCCTTTTTCTGTTTTTCCAACAGTTTTTTCTTTCGCGTCACGTCACCGCCGTACAATTTCGCGGTGACGTCTTTGCGATACGGGGCGATGGTGGCTCGCGCGATGATCGTACCGCCGATGGCACCTTGGATCGGGATTTTGAACTGGTGACGCGGGATCGCTTCGGCCAGTTGTTCGCAGTAGTGCAGGGCGCGGGCACGCGATTTATCGCGATGCACCAGGTACGCCAACGCATCGATCGGTTCCTTGTTGACCAAGATGTCGACTTTCACCACATCGGTTTTCCGGTAGTCGATCGGAACGTAGTCGAACGATCCGTAGCCTCGGGTGATCATCTTGAGTTTACCGTAGAAGTCGAACAGGACTTCGCCCAGCGGCATCTCGCTGGTGACTTCCACACGGCCGGCGGACAGGTAATTCATCGTCTGACTTTCGCTGCGATGTTCCCGGCACAACTCCATCACCGGCCCGACGTATTCCTCGGGCGTCAGAATCGAAGCCTTGATGTAAGGCTCGGTCGCCGAATCGATGTTCGACGGATCGGGCCAATAAGTCGGATTGTCGACTTCGACAGTCGTTCCGTCTTTCAAGGCCAAATTGTATTTGACCGAGGGCGCCGAGATGACCAAACCGATGTCGAATTCACGTTGCAACCGCTCTTGGACCACGTCCAGGTGCAGCAACCCCAGGAACCCGCAACGGAATCCGAATCCGAGTGCCGCGGAACTGTCTTTTTCGTACGTCAACGCGGCGTCGTTGATCGCGAGCTTGTCGAGCGCTTTGGTCAAGTCTTGGTATTCATCGGTGCTCATCGGATAGATCGACGAAAAGACGACCTGTCTGGCTTGCTGGTAGCCGGGGATCGGCGCGTCGGCGGGCCGGTCCAGCCGAGTGATCGTGTCGCCGATTTCGATGTCTTGGACGCTTTTTACGCCGGCAACGATGTAACCGACTTCGCCGGCGCTGAGCTGGTCCTTGGGGTTCAGTTTGAACTGGTTGTACCCCAGTTCGTCGATTTTGTAGTCACGACCGGCGTGCATGAAATGAATCGTGTCGCGCGGCCGCAGGGTCCCTTCCATGACGCGGCATTGCAAAATCACGCCACGAAACTTGTCGAAGTGGGCGTCGAAAACCAAAGCTTTCACCGGAGCATCGGGGTCGCCCGTCGGCGCGGGTAATTGCTGGACGATTCCTTCCAAGACGTCTTGGACGCCTTGACCGGTTTTCGCGGACACCGGGATCGCGGCGAAGGGATCCAGTCCCAGGTCGGCATCGATTTCTTCGCGGGCACGTTCGACGTCGGCCGCCGGCAAGTCGATCTTGTTGATCACCGGCAACAATTCCAGGTCGTACTCCAGGGCCAAGTACAAATTGGCGACCGTTTGCGCCTCGACGCCTTGCGAAGCGTCGACGATGATCAGTGCGCCTTCGCAAGCCATCAGCGATCGGCGGACCTCGTGCGAAAAATCGACGTGACCGGGCGTGTCGATCAGGTTCAATTGGTAGGTTTCGCCGTCTTTCGCGGTGTAAGATAATGTGACGGTGTTGCTCTTGATCGTGATGCCACGTTCGCGTTCGATGTCCATCGAGTCAAGCATCTGGTCATGGAACTCTCGCTGCGTCACGCCGCCACAGGACTGAATCAGTCGATCGGCCAAGGTGGATTTGCCGTGGTCGATGTGGGCGATGATGCAAAAGTTGCGAATGCGTTTCATGCGTCGGTCTTGAGGAAATCGGTTAAGGTCAGCCGCCGGGAATTCATCGTAGTGAATCGTCGGAGGGACCGACAGCGGATGCGTCGGGCTCGACGCGAGACCCGCGAAACAACGGCGAAACAGGAAATCGAACGAGAAACCCCATGAGTTTGAAAGACGCGTTTGATCGGCTTCTCGATCGGGACCACCCTCTCGACGGGATCGACGACCTGGTCTGGGAACACCTGACGGCCGCGGGCGAGTCATCGAAGCACGTTTGGCGAACCGGCGGTTTGGTGACGACACAGCCGACCGGCTCGGCGTCGGCTGTGTCCGACGACGCTGCGGATTCTTTGTCAACGAGCGGGGCGGCTCCCTCGGCGCGAACGGTGATTGTGCGACGGGCGGACGCCTCGTCTCGGACGATCGACTGTCACACGGATCTTCGGAGCGGCAAGATTGACGATCTGGATGCGTCGAATCTCGTCGCTTGGCTGTTCTACGATCATGATTCCAAAATCCAACTACGGCTCGGCGGAACGGCAGCGCACTTTCATCAGGGCGACGAAGTCGATCGGGCTTGGCAGGCGACACCGCTGGCCAGTCGCAGCGCTTACGTCACCCTGCGGCGACCGGGCGTCGCGATTCCCGGCGATCGCCCGCCGGATGGGAGCGACCGTAGAGTCGATCAGGAGACGTCCGAGCGTGGCCGCGAGAATTTTACGATCCTCCGAACGTCGGTAACGTGGGCGGACTGGCTGTATTTGCGTTCCGGTGGTCACGTCCGCGCGCGAGTGGATTACGGCGTCTCGGGTGCGGCGAATTGGGTTTGGCTGAACCCGTGAAACTGATTCGTCTCGGGCGACGATCTGACTTGTGACTTTCAGATCGGCTTTCGTAGACTCGCCCCACTCGTTTCTTGTTTTCTCAGCCCCCAGATCACCAGCTCGAAAGTCGCCCCCGTTGGTCGGCAAGGAAGCCACCGCAGTTGCCGTTGATGATCGGCTTCGCCGACGGCGAAGCCCTCAGGGGATCGCCGCTGCGCCGTGGTCGGTCATCGCCCTGGCCGGTTTGCTGCTGTCAATCGCGTCGACGTCGACGGCCCAGTCGCCGCAGGGCACCCCACCGTCGAAGGAACCTTTGCGGCTCGGCGGGGCGATGGTTTCGAAGTGGTCCGCTGCCGGTGCCGACGTGCGCTGGATTCGCGGCGACTGTCGTTTGATACACGGCGACAAGTCGTATGCGTGCGACGAAATCCTGTTAATCGTCGATGGTCCGCCCGGAACCGTGCGGTCGCGGATCGTGATGACGGGTGTCCGAAACGGGTCGGAGAAAATGGACCGGCCGCTGCGGGGGACGGTCGTGGCGACCCTGGAACCGGTGATCGATTCGCCACGTCTGATGCCGACGCCAAAAGTGTTGCCGCCGATCTTCGAGCATCTGCCGGCCGAATCGACTCAGCCGGGCGGCGTGGTCGCTCTGGCAACGGCAACCGACAACGGGGCCCAAGGGGGCGAAGTTCGCCAAGCCCAATTCGGCCTGGAGCCGCCCACCTTGATCCCGCCGCCGGGCACCGATTTCCCCGGCGGATCGGGCTCGGGATCCGGTGTGACCTCGCTGCCCGATTTGCCTCCGGTGACGACGACGGAGAACGATTTTCAATTTTTAACGGGTGACGGAACCCGCGCGATCAACATTGTTTCACGCAATCCGGCCGCGCCATTGCAGATCGAAAACCTCCCCCGCCCGGCACTCGGGCAAGACGTCTACATCGCCCGTGGCGGGGTGACCGTCTTGATTCGTGACGTCAGCGCTCAGATCGGTGGTCAGTTCATGGACCTGGGCACAATCTCGCTTTCCGCCGACAGAATCGTCGCTTGGTTGCCTTCGATGTCGGACATCGTGTTGGGCAACGCCGACCTGAATTCCACCGACGGTGAACTTTATTTGGAAGGCGACATCGTGTTTCGACAGGGCGATCGTGTCATCTACGCCCAGTCGATGTACTACAACGTCAAACAAGAAGTCGGGATGATCTTGGACGCCGAAGCCGTCACGACGTTGCCCAACTACCAAGGCGTCGTGCGGATCAAAGCCGACGTGCTTCAACAAATCAACGCGGGTAACTATCAAGCCTTCGGCGCGGCCGTCACGACAAGTCGTCTCGGTGTGCCACGGTATTGGCTGCAGAGTGATCAACTGTCTTTGCGACAGCGCAGTCGCGTCGCCACCGATCTGAACACGGGTCGACCGGTCCGGCAAACCGATTCCTTCATCAGCAGCCGCGATAACTTTGTGTACATGGGTGGCCTGCCGATTTTTTATTGGCCGCGGTTGAGTACCAACTTGCAACGACCGCCTTTGTACTTGGTCGGCGCGAGTGCAAAAAACGACGACATTTTCGGCGCGCAAGTGATGCTGGAATGGGACGTGTTTCAGTTGTTGGGATTCGACAACGCCCCCGAGGGTGTCGAATCCACCATCTCGACGGATTACCTCAGTGAGCGGGGGCCCGCGTTCGGTTCGCATACCGCCTACGAGTTGCCCGGTCTGTTCGGCATCCCCGGTCGTGTAAAAGGTCTTTACGACAGCTATCTGATTTACGACACGGGCACCGATACGCTGGGACGTGATCGACAAGACATGCCGATCGAAGAAACCTGGCGGGGCCGATCCCGGTTGCAACATCGCCAACGCTTCGGCACCGGTTGGGAATTGGTCGCCGAATTCGGATACTTGAGCGACCGTAATTTCCTGGAGCAGTATTTCGAAAACGAATGGGATCAGAACAAGGATCACACGACGGGTTTGCGTTTGCAACGCTTCGGCGGAAGCCAGATGTTGGATTTGGCTTTTCAGGCCCGGATCAACGATTTTTTCAAAGAGACCCAGCAGTTGCCCGTGCTGGAGCACTACGCGTTCGGCTTGTCTCCGCTGGGCAATTTGGTGACTTGGTCGATGAACAACAAAGTCGGATACGTCGATTTGAATGTCGCCGACGTCGCACTGAACCCGGCCGAAGCGGCAACCCTGGCGACGCTGCCCGGTGAGGTCGAAGCGGAAGGTTTGATCGCATCGACGCGACAAGAATTATCGTTGCCCCTGGACATAGGACCGCTGAACATCAGCCCCTTCGTCGGCGGCGACGCGACCTATTTCGGCGAAGACGTCAACGGCGATTCCCTGAGTCGATTGACCGGACAGGCCGGCGTGCGGGCGAGTCTGCCGATGTACCGGATCGACCCGAGTATCCAAAGCGGGCTGCTGAACATTCGCGGGTTGTCGCACAAGCTGGAATGGGTGGGCGAATACTTTTACGCGGATAGTGATGCCGACATCGACGACTTGCCGTACTACGATTCGCTGGACGACAACGCCCAAGAACAGTTCCGGCGTCGGTTCATTATCGATCATTTCGGAGGCATTTTGCCGACACGGTTCGACCCGCGGGACTTCGGATTCCGTCAGGGATTGCAACGAAACGTTACGAATCCCAGCGATGTCATCGTCGCCGACGCTCAACAGATTCGCTTGGGGTTGCACCAGCGATTTCAGACGCGTCGCGGATTGCCGGGCCGTGAGCGGATCGCTGACATCTTCGGCTTGAACGTCGATACCATCGTGTTCCCCGATGCCGATCGCGACAACTTCGGCGAAACTGTCGGTCCGACGACCTATGACGCCAGCTTTCATCTGGGCGATCGCGTTTCTTTGCTCAGCGACGGCTACATCGACTTTTTCGACGACGGGCTCCGCAGCGTCAGTGCCGGTGTCCGCAGCAGCCGTCCCGGACTGGGCGACGTGTACGCCGGTTTGCTGTCCATCGAAGGCCCCGTCAGCAGCACCGTATTTCGGACCACGGTCGATTATCGACTGAACGAAAAATGGATCGGGCGGTTGGGATCCACGTACGACTTCAGCGACGCCGGTAACGTCGGCCAGACGTTCGGATTGACGCGGATCGGCGAGTCTTTCTTGACGGGATTCGAGATCAACGTCGACCCGGGCCGTGAGAACGTCGGAATCAGTTTTTACGTGTTGCCCCGATTCTTTCCCGGCAACCGCAGCCGGATCGGCGGACAGTACGTTCAAGCCGCGGGTGTGGAGGGCTTGGAATGACATCCCCGGTCGGTCGAGGAGGTTGGACGAAGAAGTTCGCCGACGCGTGGCGGGGCGTGTGGTACGCCGTGCGTTCGCAAAAGAGTTTTTGGGTTCACGTCCCGGTCGGTCTGGCCGTGCTGATTTTGGCACTCGTGTTACGTCTGCCGACGGCTTCCCAGGCGGTCTTGATCTTGACGATCGGCGTGGTGTTGGGCGCCGAGGCGATGAACTCGGCGATCGAACAAATCGTCCGGGTCTTGCACCCGGAACACGACGACTCGATCGGCATCGCTTTGGACATGGCCGCCGGAGGCGTCTTGCTGGTGTCGATCGGGGCCGCCTTGGTCGGCCTGCTGGTGCTCGGGCCGCCGCTGTTTGCGATGCTCGTCCCCTGAACGCGCAAAAGGAAGACCGACGTCGCGGTCGGTCTCGGCAGCTTGACCGACGCCGGGCCGCGGGGGTGTCTACGGAGCCCGGCCGGGCGGCCGGGCGTCGAGCAGCATCTCGTGCTGAAACAGAATCGCCATGCCACGCATCTTGCGAATGATTTCGCCGTTTCGGACCGGATCGGATTCGCCGGGATCGGCGGCTAAGTCGAACAGTTGGAGACTCGGGTTCAAGACGAGTTTCCAATTCCGCCATCGCACCGCCGCGAGCGCCCCTTGGCTGCCGTGATAAAAGAAGGCGTCGTTGTATTCGTCACGCCGGATCAAGTCCGCCCATTCGCCGGGCGGATCCCATCGACGGCGGAGGGGAACAGTAGCATTCAGAGACGCGTCTTCCTCGGGTGACGGAACGACGTCACTTTCGCCTTTCAACAAAGGACTGAGATCTCGGCCGTCGATGACACGATCATCGGGGACCCGGATTCCCGCCAACGTTGCCAGGGTCGGATACCAGTCCATCGCCCGGATGACCGCCGACGATTCGACTCCCGCCTGCATTCCGAGCCCCGGTCCCCAAACGATCGCCGGCACACGGATGCCGCCTTCGTAGGTCGATAGCTTGCGGCCGCGAATCTTTTGGTCCGGCGTGCGTCCCGGTCCGCGACCGTTATCGGAGGCATAGATCACGACGGTATTGTCGTCGAGGTTCAGTCGCTCGAGCGTGTCGAAAAGTCGGCCGACGTGATGATCGAGTTCTTGGATCGCGTCCCCGTACTCACCCCAGGCCGAACCGCCCCGGAACGCTTCACTCACGCCGAGCGGATTGTGCAGCATCGTGTGGGGCAGGTACAGAAAGAACGGGCCGTCCTGATGCGTCTCGATGAACTCGATCGCCTCGTCGGTGTACAGCTTTGTCAGTTCTGCCGGGTCGGCCGGACGCATGACGACGTCCTTGTTTCGCAACAACGGCACGCCGCCTTGTTCTTCGAAGTAAACGACTTCGACCGGATCAAGATTGTGCAACAGTCCGAAATAGTGGTCGAATCCCTGGTTGTGCGGCAAAAAAGGTTCGTGAAAACCGAGATGCCATTTGCCGATGCATGCCGTCGCGTATCCGCCCGCTTGGAGCAATTCGCTCAGCGTCAGTTCTTTCGGATGGATACCGAAACCCGAATCGGCGCGATGAACCCAGATGTGATTGCCGACGCGTCGCGGGTAACACCCGGTCAACAATCCGGCCCGCGAAGGACTGCAGATCGGTGCTGCCGCGTAGTAATCCGTCAAACGGATGCCTTCGCTTGCCATCGCGTCGATCCGTGGCGTCGTCACTTCCGTGGCTCCGTAGCATCCCAGGTCGTAGTAACCCTGATCGTCCACAAAGATGAACACGATGTTGGGCGCTCGGGCATCGACAGTGCTGACCGACGCCGCCCCGAAACACGCCAGCAAAAAAATTGCCGCCGACACGCATCGCCGGCACACGGATCCGGGCGATCCGATTCGGTCGGACGGACTTGCTTGGACGCTGGGATGGGTGATCAGCATGATTCTTGTTTCGAATTCGTCCGAGTGTTTTTCTTTTTTCCTGAACGTCAGGTATCAGCCGTCCGCCTTCACTCGGCCGCCGGCGTCCGACAGTTTGTCCAGTTGGCGAACCATGAAGCGGGGAAGCATGATCAGCAGCCGATTGCTGATCGGATCGGCGACGCGTCGATAAGTCCCCGGCGGAAACGGCGTCATGGCTTGATCGAGACGCGTCACGAATTGATTCCGTCGGGCTTCGTCCATCGGTTCGGTCCAAACGACCATCGAAAGCCAGTCGTAGCGAGCGTCCGTGCCGAGCCACCAATATCCGTCGTCCACCTTTCGCAATTGTACTTCGAACGGCGACAAGACGTTTTCGCTCATCGAGAGAAATCCGTCGCCGACATGCGGCAGCACCAGTTGTCCGGGCGACATCTGACGCTTGCTCGCATCGGTCCAGTGAATGACCAGCGATGAATCGTTTCGGCGGGCCGTTCGCGACAGCCATTGAGCGATCGGCATCGCGGTGATCGGTTGGTCCCCGGTTTCGCCCGATTCGATGATCGACCAGCGATAGGACTCATTTTCCCGCTGCGTCGGCCCGCAAGACCAACGCCGCATGATCGCATCGGGGATTCGAACCGGGACCTCTCTCATCCGACGCAGTGACTCGGTGGCCACGATCGCCAACTGTTTTCGGCTGCGGTCTCGGATCCAGGCCGCGTATTCATCTTCGGTCGGATCGGCTGGCGGCTGTTCCGTCGTTTCCTGTTCCCCGTTCCCGTCATCCGCTTCACCAGCGATGGTCGGTTCACCGACGAATCGGATCAGCAATTCATCGGCAGTGCTTTTGTGTTCGGCGAAGTCCTCCGTGTCGACCAAGATCGCGGCTTGTGAATCGAAAACGGCATCGTCGATGGTCAAACGTAGGAGGGTTTCTTCTTCTTGGAACCGGCCTCCGATCTGTTTCGCGATCGACGCCAAGTGATCGCGAGTCGAAAGCGTTTCGGGGACGACCCGGATCGGTCGGCGAACGTCAACGCCCGCCAAGTCCAAGGAAACCCAATCGATGTCGATGGGCACGCCGGTCAGTTGGCTGATCAACAACAAGTAATCGGCGAGGGGATATTCGCTGGGCCGATGGAGCGCGAATTCGATCGCCAAAGACTGGCGAGTGTTGATCGGCTGGGGCGGATTGGCAATCATCATCGGGTCCAGGGTCCCGTCGGCCGCGGCGTCCAACACTTCGTCTTCACGCGGCGCGATCGGTGCCAACGCCGGCGGCGCGTCAGGGGCCGGTGCGGCCAAGTCGATCAGGAACGGCTTGAAAGGATCCAAGCCGGCCAAGTCCGCCAGGGGTTGCGCCGGTGGTGCGTCGTCGGGCGGATGGATGCCGGCGACGATGTCGGGCGGATCTTGTGCGTTGTCGTCGCCATCCTCCGCCGACGTGACTTCGTCGGGCGATCGGGTTTGTTCGGACGAAGTGTCCGGGACGACCGTCGGATCCGATCCGGATTCCGGATTCGTCGCGGAGACCTCGGTGACCGGCGGAAAGTCGTCCGAACCGTCGACCGCGTCGGTCGTCGCCGGCGTGTCTTGCGGATCAAGCTCGGCGGCCGGTTCGTTGGGATCATCGGAGACCAGCGGGACCGATTCGGACGCCAAATTGCTCGCCGGTGTTTGTCGATCCCACGACCGGACGAACAAGAAGAACAACAACCCGGAAACGCACAAGCCGCTGATCAGGGTCAAGACGACCAGGGCGATCTGACGGCTTCGTGTCGCGCCGGCACTTTCGAAAGCCATCGGCAACGGCGGTGTGGCGGCGGGGTCGTGGATGGCCGGACCCGCCGCCGGCGCGGCGATCGATTCGTCGACTTCGAATCTCGCTCGCGTCGTCGGGTTCCCACTCGAGGCCGACGCACCCGGGTCACTCGGACCGGAGTCGGCGAAGTCGACTTCGCCGACTCCGAGGATGTTGCTTGCCTCGGTCATCGCTTCGCTGTCGACCGATTCTTGCCCGACGGCCATGCCGACCTGACCGCCGGCGGAGATCAGGTCCGTCGGCGGCACGGCGATTTCGTCGGGCGCGACGATCTGCATCATCGAACCGCACTTGGGGCATGCCACGATCGTACCGACCAGTTCGGCGCGAGTCACGCGGAACTGCGTATCACAGGTCATGCATCGTTGGGGAAAAGGTCGCATGTTCACCCTTCCATCATGGCCGACAGAGCCGCGTGAACCAAGCGATGAAACCCCCACGGACCGACAAGAAACCGAAATGTCGGCGGGACACGGAGATGACCGGAAAAATCAGGATCAGTTGCCGAGCATCTGACGCGACATGTTGATCGCCGCGGGACCGACCAAGATCACGAAAATCCCTGGGAAAATGAACAACACGAGGGGAAAGATCATTTTCACGGCCGTCTTGGCGGCTTTTTCCTCCGCGATCTGACGCCGCTTGGTCCGCATCGAATCGCTTTGGACCCGCAACGCCTGGGCGATGCTGCTGCCGAACTTGTCGGCTTGGATCAAGATCGAGGCGAGCTGTTTCAAGTCATCCACGCCACTGCGATAACCCAACGCCGACAGGACTTCGTTCCGGGATCGACCGAATTGAAGTTGTTGATTGGCGATGCTGAATTCTTCGCCGATCACCTTGTGCGACTTTTGCATTTCGTCGGCCACTTTGCGAAGGGCTTGGTCCATGCCCAATCCGGCTTCCACGCAAACGACCATCAAGTCGAGCGCGTCGGGCAGTCCCAAGAACACCGCTTGCATGCGTCGATTGGCGAGAAAGCCCAACAAGAAATGCGGAATGCCGAAGCCGACCACAACGCCGATGGCCAGTTTCATCATCATGGCGGTGGTCAAACCGTCCAAGAATAGTCCCGCGACTCCGCCGACGAGCATCCCGATCACGGCGAAAACCATTTGCAAGAACTTGAAGATCAACGGCGCGGCCTCGTTCCGGATTCCGGCGTTCATCATTTTTTCGCGCAGCTTACTCATCTCCGCTTCGCTGCCGGCCAGTTTGTCACCGATCGGCGACGAAGCCCGTTCCAGCGCCGCGGTCAGCGCTTGGTTCTTTTTCGACTTCTTGTCGTCTTGTTCCAAGTTTCCGCGCGCTCGACGCGGATCTTTCAAGATGTCCAAGCGACTTTCGGCCGTCGGCTGATCGCCACCGCTGACGCGTCCCAGCACCAGCCAAGCGACGGCGGTCACGCCGACGAAGCTGGCGATGCACGTCAGGATGATGGGCATCGACGTTGCGGCAATCATCAAGGGAAATGTCATGTCAGGGGTCCCAGTGGACGGTGTCAAATCGAGTGTCGGGGGAAGCGAAAAAGCGGAGCGGTTAAACCTTGATCGTGATGATCTTTTTGATCACCAAGGCACCGATCAATTGGGTCACCAAGGCACCGCCTAGCATGTAGCGGCCCGCCGGGTCGGTGAACAACATCATCACGTAGTCGTAATTCAGTTTCAGCATGACCAGGAACAGGACCGGCGGCAGCGCCAACAGGACCGCACCGCTCATTCGACCTTCCCCGGTCAACGCTTGGATCTGACCAAGGATTTGCAGTCGTTCGCGGACGAGGTAACCGATCTTGTCCAAAATTTCGCTCAGGTCGCCCCCGGTTTGTCGTTGCAGAATCACCGCGGTCGCAAAGAAGCGGAGGTCCATGTTGGGGACCCTCCGGGCCATTTCTTCGATGGCTTCGTCCAACGGAATGCCGAACTTTTGTTCCTCGAAGCAACGCGCGAACTCGACCGCCAGCGGGGCTTCCATTTCTTGACCGACCAAACCGAATCCGGCGTTCAACGAGTGACCGGCTCGGAGCGATCGGCCCAGCAGTTCGAGCGCTTCGGGGATCTGGCGGCCGAACTTTGCCAGACGTTTTTTTCGTTTCATCATCAGCCAGCCGATCGGAACGGCGACCAACGACACGCCCACCACGGGGGCCAACAGGACCGGCAGGGGAGACACGACGGCCAGGAACACGCCGCCACCGAAGCAACCGGCGCAGATGCCGGCGTACAGACTCGGCGAAATCTGGATGTCCGCCTGTTCCAAGTAGTCTTGCAAGCCGGTCATGTTGTCGAACACACTCGCCAGTCCGACTTTTTCATCCAGGCCGCCGGCCAACAACAGGGACGCCTGTTCGGCATCGACGCCGCCGCGTTTTCGCGAAGCCATCGCCGACAAGCGATCTTCGGTCGCGGAATTCTCACTGTCGGGCATGATGACCGAAGCGGCAAGCGCGACCAAAGCGGCAACGAAGACGCCGGCAGCGATGATCACAAATGTTCCAGGCATGATGGTCTTGAAGGAATGAAGGAAACGATACGGGGAAGTGGATCGAACGGCTTGGCGGCCGAAGCGTGGTCGATCCGTGGCCGGATTCGCACGCGACGACCTAGAAATCGACGCGGCCTAAGCCGGCATCATGATTCGTTCGCGGAACGCGCTGGCGGGCAAACGGACGCCGGCGGCTTCCAGTTTGTCCATGAAGGCGGGACGAACGCCGGTACATTCGAAATGCCCGAAAGCCTTGCCTTCCTCATCGATGCCTTTCTGTTGGTATCGATAAATGTCTTGCATGATCACGGTGTCCTGTTCCATGCCGACGACTTCGGTGATCGCCGTCACGCGACGGGGACCGCCTTGCAGGCGGTTGGCCTGGATCAGCACGTCGACGGCACCGCTGACTTGTTGGCGAATCGCTTTGACCGGCAAATCGAAGCCGGACATCATCACCAGGGTTTCCAAACGGGCGATCGCGTCACGGGGCGTGTTGGCGTGAACCGTCGTCAACGAACCGTCGTGACCGGTGTTCATGGCCTGCAACATGTCCAAAGTTTCTCCGCCACGGCATTCGCCGATGATGATCCGTTCGGGACGCATCCGCAGGGCGTTCTTGACCAGGTCGGTCGCCGTGACCGCGCCGTTGCCTTCGATGTTCGGCGGGCGGGTTTCCAATCGAACGACGTGATCTTGTTGCAGTTGCAATTCCGCCGCGTCTTCGATCGTCACGATTCGGTCGTCGTGACTGATGAACGACGACAGCGTGTTAAGCAACGTCGTTTTCCCCGAACCGGTACCGCCGGCGATGATCATGTTCAGTCGAGCCTTGATGCAGCCTTCCAACAGCATCACCATCTCTGGCGTGAAAGCACGATAGTTCAGCAAGTCTTCTAATTTCAGCGGGTTGCTACCGAATCGACGAATCGAAACGGCTGCACCGTCCAAGGCCAACGGCGGGATGATCGCGTTGACCCGGCTGCCGTCCTCCAAACGAGCGTCGACCATCGGACACGTCTCGTCGACGCGTCGGCCGACTTTGCTGACGATCCGGTCGATGATTTGCAGCAGGTGTTTGCCGTCACGGAATTCGACATCGGTTTTCTGCATCCGGCCGCCTTTTTCGACGTAGATGCTTTTCGGGCCGTTGATCAAAATGTCGCTGACCTTGGGGTCCTTGAGGATCATTTCCAAAGGCCCCAATCCGAACGTTTCGTCCAACACCTCGTCGACGATGCGTTCACGTTCTTGGCGGTTCAGCAGCGTGTCTTCGGCATCGCAAAGGTGTTCGACCACCATGCGAATTTCGCGTTTCAGGGTGTCGCCTTTCAAATCGCCGACCCGCGACAGGTCGAGTTTGTCGACCAGTTTGCCGTGGATGCGTCGTTTGATTTGTTCGAACTGTTCTTGACGATTCGCGTCGGGGCGTTGAACTTGGTTGGCTGCTGTCATGGATGGGATCCCGTGCTTCTTTCTGTGGCGGAAGGTCAGATCGTGCGATCTCGACAATCCGGTGCGGCACCGGCGTGTCGGTCGAGCGTTTCGAGCCGGTCGTGGCGGTTGCGACGAATAAACCTCTGGCAAAGTCACGCCAGAATCGGCGCGCAACCGAATGACCTACAGAAACATAGAACGCAAATCTTGCGCAAGCCGACCGGACGCGCGGAATCGGTTCGTTTTGACACACCGGCGGCGTCCGTCCCGAAAGATCGTTAAACTGCCGGCCGTCACTTGAGCAATCACCCTTGGTCCGTTCCCTCCAAACAGCGAAGTTATCATCATGCGTGCGGCCATCGTGGGCGTCGGTTTTATGGGTTGGATCCATTATTTGGCCTACCAGCGGAGCGAGCACGCGACGCTCGCCGGATTCTGCAGTCGCGACGCGGACAAACGATCCGGCGATTGGACGTCGATCAAAGGAAATTTCGGCCCGCCCGGCGGTCACATCGACGTGTCAGGTTTGCATGTCGCGTCGCAGCTTGACGAATTGTTGGCCGACGATTCGATCGATTTGATCGACGTCTGCTTGCCGCCGCATCTGCACGCCGCGACCATCGAAGCGTGCCTGAGGGCCGGCAAGAAAGTGTTGTGCGAGAAACCTTTGGCGTTATCGGCGGATCAAGCCGGTCGACTGGCCGATTCGGCCGGACCGGATCAATTGATGGTCGCGCACCTGTTGCCGTTCTTGCCGGAGTTCAAATTGCTGTTCGATGCGGCCACCGACGGTCGCTGGGGCAAACCGATCGCCGGACGCTTCAAACGCACGATCGGACCGCCCGATTGGATACCCGATTTCTATGATCCGGATCGCGTCGGCGGCCCGCTGGTCGACCTGCACGTTCACGACGCGCATCTGATTCGCCTCCTGTTCGGGATGCCGACCAGCGTCGACTCCGTCAGCCGCAAGCGAAACGGCGTGCCCCAACTGTACGAAACCTTGTTTCGATACCCCGATCAGGGGTTGGTCGTCAGCTCCGGCGGCGGAGTCATCGACAGCCCGGCACGACCGTTCACGCACGGCTACGAGGTCAGTTTCGAGCGCGCCACGGTCCAGTTCGAATCGGTCGCGTTCGCCGATGGCGACGCGGCGACGATTCCGTTGACGGTGATGAATGCCGACGGATCCCTGGATCGGCCCGACACCGGCGGGGGTGATTCGGTCGCGCCCTTCGTCGCCGAACTCGACGCAGCTGCCCGGACCGTCGCGACGGGCAACGTGCACCCGATCTTGGATGCCCGCATCGCTGCCGATGCGATCGCGATTTGCCAGATGCAGCGAGATGCACCGAGCCGTTGAAGGCCTGCGTGACTCGCCGCGCCGGAGTCGTCGCCGCGCGGTCCGCCTGGGCCGGGGGTGGTCGAAATCGTTCTTTCATCGAATCAGCCGATGCGGCATAATCGAAGCCGGTGGAGTTCCGGGGTCAGTGAGACGCGGACCGGATGCCGGTGAATTCAGGGAGGAAAAGCGAGTGACAAGGACCGATGGGCTGTTACGGTCGGGACCGGTTTCGGATTTCGGACGCGACCCGCTGAACCCCCACGCGTCGCGTCGCGTCGAGGTCGTCGGTGGAAAGTCGGCCGCCGAACTGCGCGACCAGATCCTTCGCATCTGCCCCCGCGTGCCCGGCGTTTACGGGATGCTTTGCAAAAAAGGCGAGCTGATTTACGTCGGCAAAAGCAAATCGCTGCGTTCCCGCTTGCTCAGCTACTTTGCCGATTCGAGCGCCGACGCGAAGGGCGGACGGATCATCGAAGGCACCCGGGCGATCTTGTGGGAGACGCAGCCGAGTGATTTCGCGGCGTTGCTTCGCGAGCAGCAGTTGATCCGACTGAACAGTCCCCGCTGGAACGTCCAGGGCGTGCCGCAACGTCAACGGGCGGTCTATCTGTGTTTGGGACGGTCGCCGGCGCCCTATTTTTTCTTGGCCGGGAAACCGCCGGCCGGGTGCGTCGCCACGGAAGGCCCGTTCTACGGGGCTCGGCGAATGGCGACGGCGGTCGAATCGCTGAACAAGGTGTTCAAGTTGCGGGATTGCAGCCAAAAACAGGTGTTCCGCTTCGCCGAGCAGCTGGACCTGTTCGACATGGATTACCGCGCCGGCTGTCTGCGTCTGGAGCTGGACACCTGCCTGGGACCCTGCGCGGGGGCTTGTTCCCGCGACGCGTATCAGCAGCGGGTCAACGCGGCGGAGAGTTTTCTGGACGGATTCAATGACGAACCGCTCGTTCAGATCGCCGATCAGATGGAGTCGGCCGCCGCGACGCGGCAGTACGAACTCGCCTCGCGAGCCCGCGATGTGCTGAAGTCACTGGAGTACGTCAATCGCAAGTTGACGATCCTGGCCTCCGCCCGCCGTGAATACTCGTTCGTCTACGCGGCCTCGGGCTACGACGGGTGCTGCACGTGGTACCTGATCCACTGCGGGGAGATCGCGGACGTGCTGCCGGCCCCCCGAAATCCGGCGGACTATGCGGCGATCAAGCCCCAACTTGCCCACTGGGCAGGCACGATCGGCAATCGCCTGTCGCGAGGACACGGCCGCTACCCGGCGACGCTGTCGGTCGTCGCGTCGTGGTTCAAGAAGAACAAGAACGAACTGCAACGGACGTTCGCGCCGGAAAACGCCGGCCGGAAATACCACCGCGCCAGCGTCCGGCCGCTGGCCTCGTGACACCGCTTGAGAGGAATCGGCCCCCCTGGACCCACAACACGGCCGATAATTTTCGCTAAGCTAGTTCGAAGGTAGGCTATTTCTTCTTATCCATTGTCTTCTTCCTAGCCAACAGGCAGCACTTCGCATGGCCGACGCATCGACCAACGCTCCGCCGAGCAACGAGTCCATCGTTTACCTGATCGACGACTACCCAGACGACTTGTTACTTCTTCGCAAGCTCTGTGAATCCATCGGTTTGCAAGTCCGCACGTTCGCCGCACCGATGGAATTCCTTCAGCAAGCGGATTTTTCGATCGGCGGATGCATCGTTGTCGACTTGATGATGCCGCAAATGACGGGTTTAGAACTGCACGAGGAATTGGCCAAACGCGGCATCACGATTCCGATCATCGTGATCACCGGTCATGCCGACGCGGCGACGTGCCGGACGGCATTTCAAAGTGGTGTCTTCGATTTCATCGAGAAAACGTTTAACCCGCACGAATTGGTCCAGGTCATCCAAAAAGCTTTGCGGCACAACGAAAGCAGCGAACAAGTCAGTCGACTGCGGGAGGAATCGCAAAATTGCCTGGACACGATCTCGCCGCGAGAACGCGAAGTGATGGAGTTGCTGGCCTCCGGAAAGACGCTGAAAGAAATCGGCCAGCAACTTAACATTTCGGTCCAAACGGCATCGAAGCATCGTGGCAAGCTGTTCGAAAAGTTGAATGTCCAAAACGAAGTCGATCTGTTCAAACTGTTGCTGACGGTCGACCCGCATCGCGCGTCACCGGTCAACGTCAATGCTCAGGGTGATTCGGGCACGACAATGTGACTTGCGTTCCTTGATCGGATTTGCTTTTCAGCTCCACCTGAATCCCTTTTCGCCCGGCCAGTTCTCGGACCAGCGTCAAACCCAAACCGGGGCGGGTCGGCACCGAGCTGATCAAACGTTCGAAGGGTTGAAACGCCTTGTCGGCGAATCGTTCATCGAACCCCGTTCCGTTGTCGATGATCTGCAGCCGCCAAAGGCTATCGTCGCTCAACACACGGACGACGACTTTCAGTTCGCGATCCGGGTGGCGATAGCGAAAGCAATTGTCAAGGATTTGAAACAACATCGGCTGCCAGTATTCGCCGGTGACGGTTCGTTCCAGGTCATCGCCGACCGACAAACTCGCGTCCGCATCGCCGTGCTCGCTTCGGACTTTCTCCCAAAGGATCGGTACCAGGTCCCCCAGGACATTTTGGATCCCCGAATCTCGCGCCGACAACAACGTGAAATAGTCACGCAACGAATCACAAAGCTGGTCCATCACACTAGCGGCACGCTCGATGACTTCGAGTGATTCGGCGATGTCGCCGGCCGCTTTGGCCTGCGCGGGCTGCGTCGCATCGATCGGCAACCGCTGAACCTCATCGACCAGCAAACGGTTGAATCCACGGATGTGCCGGATCGGTGCCCGAAGATCGTGCAACATCCGCCGGAGAAATGCCGAATCCACCATCGAACCGTTCGTAAAATTGGGCGGATTCAATTTGATCATTCCCATGATGCGAAGCCCGTTCCCGGTGAGAAATTACGATCGATGCCATCCGAATGGGCAAGATGTAAGGGACACGCCCGTCGTCGGCAAGACGGCAGTCCGGACCGTCCGAATGAAGGATTCAACCGACACATCCCGCGAAGGTTCCGCGACTAAACAGAATGTCCTTGATTATTTTTCGCCCGCCAGATTTTCGCGGTTCTTGCCTCACGCTTGTCGTCTCGACGGTCATTGCCTTGATCGCCGCGATGTCCGGAGATTCGCACGCCTCGAATGTTCGAAACACCCCTGCGTATGGTTCCGTTGCCCCCGACGCGGTGCCGGGGGACAATTCGGTGCCGGGCGACAGCGATTCGGACGCCGGCGATTCGAACGAAGCGGCTTTCGACTTGGCGTCGATTTGGGACGCGAACGGTCTCCCTCCGCCGGGCGACGGCCCCCCGGTGTGGCGACACCCGGAAACGACTGATTTCGGCATCCCGCCCGTTGCCGCTCCGCCCGGCGCCCACCCGCCCGGCTTGGACTCACCCGGTTTCGTTCCGGCCCCCTATGGCGGGAACGTGACGCCCGTTTGCTGCAAGCCAACGCGCACGTCACCGCCCACGTCACCCCGTACGCTCATTTTTACGGCGAGTTGCTGTTCAGCGATGTGTTCACGTTTAGGGATTTTCGACAAGGCAGTCTGCAAGTCCGCCAAGCCTTTGTGACGATCGGCGATTTGCGTGTCACACCGCTGTACGCGTACATCGGAAAAAAGAACATCGGCTTCGGGAATCTCGGCACGCTCAGTCCGTTCACTCAGTCCGTCGTGTGGCATTATTTCGCCGCCTTGGGCGAGGGCATCGGCTTGGGCTATCACGACGACGCGTTGGACGTCACGGTCGCCGCGATCAACGGCGGCCGAGGGATCCGAGTCAACGATTCGCCGGAGTCCGGAAAGCTGAACAACATGGCCGTCAACGCCGCGTTCAACGCCGGTTCCTTGGAGTCGATTCGCTTCGAAGCGGGGACGGGGTTCTTGCTAGGCACGATCTACGACGGTAACGTCGCCGAGCATCTGGACGCCGGTCATTTCGGCCGAGATTACAACAGTGCATGGAACCTGCACGGCCGTCTCGATTTTCGCGACTTCACGATGGCCGGCGAATGGATCAGCACCACGCGGGCTTGGCCGGTCACGGGATCGCAAGTCCAAGCGTTTCGCGTCGAGGCGGCGTATTGGCTCGACCGCGGCCCGAGATTTTCCGTGTGGTCGGCCAGTTGGAGCGACGGCGATCAAGGCCCGCCGGGAGCCGAATTCGAGTTCAACCGACAATTCGTCCTGGGCTACCAAAAACAAGTTTCGGCCAACATGCGGCTCTCCGCCGAATACGTCCGCAGCACCGGATTCGCCCCCCTGATCAACATTACCACCGTCAGCGACCGCGACGTCGCGCAAGACAGCCTCGTGCTAGGCATGACCCTGGTCTTGTGATCGACAGACTCTCCAGCATTGGAAACACAGCGGGGACGTTTCCGCGGGTTTTCCATCCGGGCCCTGGTTGAATCACCCGCGTCATCTTTCCAATGGATGTTCGGCAGCGCCGCACGACTGCCCTTGCATGCCGATCGAGATCGCTTCACGAAGGGTCGATTCGAGCAAATCGAATGCTTCGGTACGGCGACTTCTGGTCGGGCGATCCGGCTTCGTACAACACGCCGATCTTGGGCCGGTCGCTCGACGGGGTTTCCGGCAAGACCATGTCGCTGTACGCGGCCGGGCCTTCGTGGATCAGCGGGCCGTCTTGCCAAGTCTGACAACCGTCGCGTGAGACGCGTAGCCTCAGGTCGCTCCGTCCTTTACCGCTGGGACCGTTTTCATCGGGTCCGCAAAAGACCACGAGGTCGCCGGCCACGGTCAGCAACGAACACTGCACGACCGGCGGATCCAGCACGCCGTCGACCGGGCGAAAGGCTTGCCGATCGGCACCGTCGGAACGAAACGTCTCGCCGCCGTCGTCGCTGAACGCTTCGCCCCGGGTGCCCGGGGCCGGTCCGTTTTGATCGCGGGTGTTGATGTAGAGCACGCCGCCGGGCAGTTCGGTGACGGTCGTTTCGTTGGCTTCCAAGGCGTCGTCGTAGACCTCGTCGATCGCGCCGAGTCGCCACGTCTTGCCGTAATCATCGCTGAGGATCAACTGAGCCCCGCACGGCCCGCGATCCTGCCCCGCTTCGCTCAGGCGATGATCGGCGGGGATCACCAATCGACCACGGTGGGGTCCGTGTTGAATTTGAATCGAATGAACCGGCCCGGTCGCGTACCATCCCCAGCCGGGCTTTTTCACGTCCGAGGTGATGTCCCGTGGAGTGCCCCAGCTTTGACCGTCGTCGTCGCTGGAGACGATGAAGACGTGTTCGTTTTCGATGGTGAAGGGCAGCCAAATCCGTCCGGGATGATCCGGGGCCAAACGATCGACCACCGGCGACGGGTTTCCGATCGTGATCGGCGGCGGATCGTCACCGTAAAGGTGTTCGTAGTCGTCGCTTTCGATGACCACTCGCAGCGGTCCCCAAGTCCGACCGCCGTCTGCGGAACGTTTCGTGACGATGTCGATTTCACTGGCGTCGTTGCCCTGCCGGGCTTCGCAAAAGGCCAACAAATCCCCGCCCGCCGTTTCGATCAACGCCGGAATGCGAAAGACGGGATAACCGTCTTGGCCCGCCTTGAAGACCTCCACGACGTCGGGCAGGGAAGCGGTGACAGGCTCGGTCGTTTGGGCCACGTCGTGAACCAAAGTGTCGCCGATCAAAGTGTCCAAGTAGGCTTTCAGTTCCGGTCGTTTCGTGGCCGTGTCAAAGCCTTCATCGCTCGCCGGCTGATCGACGGCTTTCCGCATCAAATTGTGCATCAAGTAACGGCCTCCGTCCTGCGTCATGTGAATCGCGTCGCGGTACAAATCCGTCAAGTCGTCCAGCGGTGCCGCTCCGGTCGTGATGTCGATCGCGATCCGGTGCAACGCTTGGAACGCGTCGGTTTGGCGAATCGTCCGATCGGGAAACTTCTCCGACAATGCCGACTTCAAACGGCCGAAGTAATCGACGTGATGAGTCATCTCGTTGCCGGCGGGCCCCGAAAATTCGTCGCCAGCGGTCGCGCTGTGGGCCCATCCCGTGTGCAGCACGACGATCGCATCGGGCTGCATCCGCATCCAACGCGATATCACGTCGATGTCTTGATCCAGCGTGGTTCCGTAATGGGGCTGTAGGCACAGGTAATCGTATTGCAATTGATTCACCGCGATCGGCCAGAGTCGTGACGAATCCACGCAGGGATGCACCGGATGATCAAAGATGAACTGCAAATTCTTTCCACAATCGACATGCCAATCGACGTAATGATCCAGCAGACCGGGCCGCGTGTCCCATGTCAGCGAATTGCCGATCAGATAGATCCTCGGCTGTCTGTCGAGGACTTGGTTGGGACGCACCGTGATGTTCTGCTCGGGCGTGTTGTTGAAGCGAATCGCTGGTGTTTGTTCCGTTTCCAGTTCCCAACGATTGCCCACGACCGTGTTTTCGCCGGCTTTGTGAAAGCGTAACGGTGATCTCGCGATCCGGCGAAATTCGTTGTCGCGAATCGTCAGGCCGCTGGTGCCCTCGTCCAAAAACATGCCGTTGGATTCGGCACGACCGGCGTTCAAGGGGACATTCGTGATGACGTTTTTCTCCAACCGAGTCCCCGGTTGTCGTCCGAGTGTGTAGATGCCGCCGCCGTCGCTGAGCACCTGCATGACGTGGCGGATCTGGTTGTCGTGAACATGGTTTTCGCCCGCCGGGGTGGGCCGATCGTTCCACATCCAGCCGAGGGAGATGCCGGTGTAGGGACAGTCTTCGATCGAGTTGTCCGCGATTTCCAGACGCCGGTTGAACGCCGCCCAGATCGCAACGCCGCCGGGCAGAATGACTCCGCAACGTCGGATCTGACACTCGATGATGCGGTTGTCCGTGGGCACTTGTCCGGCCGCGACCTCATACCAAGGCTTGCCATTGATTTGACGCGAGTTGTTTTCGCCGACGTTGATCGCGTTCCCGCCGACGTCGTCGAAGCGGCAACCGTTCACCAAACAGTCTCGCGTTTGCGTCCCCAGCCACAGGGCCGTGTTGCCGAGTCCGACGAAGCGACAATCCGTTATTCGACAGTCCCGGGCTTGTTCGATCACCACGGCGGCCGACAGCATCGGTCGGCCGCCGACGGTGACCGCGCCGTCGGCATCGCGAGGTTCGTGCATGGTCGCTTGGGCTCCCGCAAGACCGCCGGCGGGCATCGGAAACCGTGATCCGGAAAAAACAAGTCCTTGCAGCGCCAGGTTCTGAACCGGTCGTCCCTCGTCGCCCGTCACAACGAACAGGCTTTCCGAAACCGGCAGTTCGACGACCGGAGGCGGGCCTTGGCCGTCTGCTGATTTTTTGCCCGGCCTGCGGTTGTCGTCCAACAGCACGATTTCGCCAGCCGCTTGGTCGACGAACCATTCGCCGGGCACGTCGGCCAACGCCGGGTGGCCTTCGAGGAAGTACCGCGGATTTTTCTCGAAATGATCGATCGCGTAGTGCGGGGCGGCACAGCCGATCGGGCCGAGCGTCGTCAACTGCGACGCGCGGTGGTCGATCGTTCGGACGGGCAGTCGACTGCTGGACCAATCGTGAAGGAACACGAGGTCGCAGCGTCCCTGATCCAGATCCAAGGCCGCCGGGATGTCCTCGGGAGCAAACTCGAAACCGCTTCGCCGGTCCGCCGAGGCCGCGGCGATGCGAAGGTAGCCGACGTTCGGATGCCGCGCCGCGGATCGAAGCCGACCGTCAATCACCAGGAATCGAACGTCGGTGGCTTGCGTCAGTTCACCGGGGATCGTGTAACGCCATTTTCCGTCACGATGACCGGACGGTTGCAGGACGACGGCCCCGCTGATCACGGTCTTGCCGTCGTCGGATCCCCGGATCGTCAAGCCTTCGCCGACGACTCGCTCGGTCAACTCGATCGCTCGGGTCAGCCGATGCGTTCCGGCGGGTAATCGGATCGTCCGGGGCGACGAATCTCCGGCCGCTCGCGCACGGGCGACTTCCGCGACGGCGCGAGCCAGACCGTCATTCGTGCCTGATCTCGTCGCACTTCCCCGCTGGTCATCGGCGGTCGCGGCACCCGTCGTGGCGGCAAGGACCAAAAAACAAACGAACAGGACACGGGAGACGAACATTTCAGAATTCCGAGGCGGGGACGATTTCGGGGGTGGGGGAAAACCAGTTTAGCCGCCCACAAGCCCCTCCGCACTCGTCGCGTTCCTAGGACGCTCGGCCGAAATTCTGGTAAAAAAAGGGCGACGGCTCCGCAAAGCCGAATTCCCACCAAAACTTTCCTTCGGAATTTTTCGATGACCCTCACCCGTTTTTGTCTCGCCGGCGTCGCGGTGACGTTGGCACTGTTGAATTTCCCCGGCGTCACGCGCGCCGCCGATGCTCAGTGGCCGACGTTCCGTGGCCCCGATCGCACCGGGGTGTCGCCGGACACCGGGTTGCTGACCGAATGGCCCGAGGGCGGCCCCGAACTGGTTTGGGCTGCCGAAGGTGCCGGACGCGGTTACGCCAGCGTCGCTGTCGCCGGCGGGCGTGTTTACACGCTCGGCGATGGGCCGTCGACGGAGAACGACAAGGACGAATACCTGTCTTGCTTCGATCAAAAATCCGGCGAGCGACTTTGGAGCACCAAGACCGGCCCGGCATGGAACAACGGTAAAGACTCGTGGCAAGGTTCACGGAGCACGCCGACGGTCGATGGCGATCGCGTTTATGTGATCACCCCGTTCGGCAAGTTGGTCTGCCTGAAGACCGACGGTACCCAAGAGTGGCAGATCGACTTGAAAGAAAAATTCGACGGCGAAAAAGCCGACAGCTGGGGTTACAGCGAATCCGTCTTGATCGACGGCGACGTCTTGGTTTGCACGCCCGGCGGCCCGCAGAACACGATGGTCGCGTTGGACAAAACGTCCGGCGACACGATCTGGACGACGGCTCGCGAAGACGATCGCGGCGCCGGACACTCATCCATCGTGATCTCCGACGTCGGAGGGACGAAAGTCTACGTGCAAGTCACTGGCAGCGGCCCGATGGGCGTTCGCGCCGCCGACGGCGAACTCCTTTGGACCTACGACATCGACAGGACGACGGCCGTGATCCCCACGCCGATCGTTCGCGACGACTTGGTGTTCTTTTCGGTCGGATACAAACGCGGTGCGGCGTTGCTTCGCCAAGTCCCCGGTCCCGATGGCACGGTTGACGTCGAAGAGATTTATCCGTTGGAGCCGAAGCTGGGCAACAAGCACGGGGGCGTCGTCCTGGTCGGCGATTACGTTTACGGCGACAGCGACGATCAAGGCATTCCGTTTTGTGCCGAGCTGATGACCGGCGAAATTCAATGGAAAGGCCGTGGTGCCGGCAGCAAGTCGGCCAGCGTGGTCGCCGCCGACGGGCACCTGTACATTCGCTACAGCGACGGCACGATGACCTTGGTCAAAGCGACCGCCGATTCGATGCAAGAGGTCAGCGATTTCAAGATTCCCGGCAGCGGCGAGCGTCCCAGCTGGCCGCACCCGGTCATCGTCGACGGTCGTCTGTACCTTCGCGAAGGTGACACGATTTTGTGTTACCAGTTGTAAAGAGATCGCCGAGGATCCCTCGAAAACGTCGAGGTTTCCTCGGCGTCGGGGGTGCGAGATCGACCGTCCCCGCCGCGGCGGTCAAGCTCGCGGCGGTCTCGGCGTCATCGTTTCGAGCGACCGAGGTTCGTGTCCTCGGTGACCCGGTATTCTTCGCGGAGCCTCGACAGTTCCGCCTCGAGTAATTTTTGCACTTCGGCGTATTTCGAATCGCCGTACACGCTGGTCAATTCGTTCGGGTCGCTTTGCAAGTCGAACAGTTCCCAGTCGTCGATCGATTCGCCTTCGAGCGCGTAGTAGCGGATCAGCTTGTACGTCCCGTCGGTCACGCCGTAGTGACGGGCGACGTTGTGGGCGCCGGGATTCTCGTAGTAGTGATAATAAAAGGTGCGACGCCAATCCTTCGGCGTTTCGCCTTTCAGCAGGGGCATCAGGCTACGTCCCTGCATGTCGTCGGGGACGTCGACACCGGCGACATCCAGAAACGTTTCGGCGAAGTCCAAGTTCGAAACGATGTTGTCGTTCACGCTGCCCGCGGCAACCTTGCCGGGCCAGCGAACCAGCAGCGGCGTCTTCAGCGATTCTTCGTACATCCATCGTTTGTCGAACCAGCCGTGTTCGCCCAGATACCAACCTTGGTCGGATGAGTAGATCACGATCGTGTTTTCCGCCAGCCCCGACTCGTCCAAGTAATCCAGGACTTGCCCGATTCCGTCGTCGACACTTTTCACGCAGCGGAGATAATCCTTGACGTAACGTTGGTACTTCCAGCGAATGATTTCTTCTTCGCTCATCGAATCGCGAGCCTGCAAGTAGGCTTCATTCTTGGGGCCGTACGCGGCGTCCCACACGGCGATCTGCTGGGCGTTCATCGTGCCGTGTCCGGTCAGCTTCAAATCACGATCGTTCAGGTGTTTCTTGATCGTCATCGTTTGCTTGGCGGCCGCTTGAGTCCGGCCGGCGTAGTCGTCCCACAAGGTTTCCGGTTCTTCGATCGTGACGTCGTCCAGCCAATTCAGATACTTCGGCGCGGGCATCCAATTGCGATGCGGCGCCTTGTGCTGGAACATCACCATGAACGGCTTGTCGGCATCGCGTTGATCTTTCAGCCACGTCATCATCTTGTCGGTGATGATCTCGGTCGTATAACCGGTGTGCTTCCGAGTGACAGGCTCGCCGGATTCGTCCGCGGTGATCATCGGCGGGTTGTAATACGGACCTTGCCCCCGCAGCACGTCGTAATAGTCGTAGCCCTGTGGCGTCGAACCGAGATGCCACTTGCCGACGATCGCGGTTTGATAGCCGGCCGCTTGCAACATTTTCGGAAAAGTGGGTTGGTCGCCGTTGAACACGTTGCCGTTGCGGACGAAGCCGTTGAGATGGCTGTATTTGCCCGTCTGGATGACGGCACGACTCGGGCCGCAGATCGAATTGGTCACGTAACAGCGATCGAATCGCATGCCTTCTTTGGCGATGCGGTCCATGTTCGGCGTGACGATGCGGCGATCGTCGTACGCACTGAGTGCTTGTTCACAGTGATCGTCGGTAAAGATGAAAACGATGTTGGGCCGATCCGCGGACCACGTCGTGGCCGCCGAAAAGGCGACGACGAGTGCGGGGAAAACGACCGTCGAAACGAAAAAACGCATGGGGACAGACCTGCGGATGGCGAGGGAGGTGGGAAAGGAAGTCGACGGTCGCAGTTTAGCAGAGCCGCCGAGGCGTTGATCCCGGCCCCGATCATCAACGACTCCCCTTCTCTGATCACGGCGACCCCTGCTTCACCGCAGCGGTCGCATCGGTCCGCTCATCCCGATGTCGAGAAAGCCGACAACGCCGCGTCCGACCGTCGAATCGGGCATCGTCAAGCCCCCGAGTCCAACGCCCTAAACCCTTTGGTCGCGGCAATGGAACAAGCGACCGGCCCGAAAGCAAAATGGTGCGGTAGAGCGTCGAAATTTTTCGATTCATCCGCTCATCATCTCTAGCATCACGCCGCAGGACGCATTACGAAGGCTGGGTTAGAGACAAGTTTTCTGCTGCGAAGTGAAAACCATCCGCGGGGCCGGCCATGGGCGATATCTTCCGATCTTCCGATCTTCCGAGAAGGGTCGATGCGGGAAGTTTCGTAGTCCATCGATTTCGCAGTTAGCGACTTTGGGATCTGCTGTCGATTCTTCCTGCCCCGCACCGGTGTTTCTCGTCGGCTGTCCACGGTCCGGCACAACCCTGCTTCAGGTCCTGCTGAATAGGCATCCCGGATTGGTGGTTCCGCCTGAGCTAAAGCTCTTCCATCGATTCCACCGCGCGGTGGAAAGAACACGTCGGGCGACGATCGAACGTTTGAACCGAGACCTCCAGGTCCGGCTTCCATTGGAACTGGCATGTCGCCATGTCAGCACGGCCTCCGTTTATAGCGAAATTTTCAACCAACTCCGCCGACGACGTCCCAGTCGGCATGATGTCGACTTGGTCGACAAGACGCCCGAGCACTCATTTCGTCTCCCTTGGATTCGGGAGGAATATCCCAACGCCAAGATCATCGTTTTGGTGCGAGACCCGCGCGACGTCGCGTGGAGTCTGTCACATGTGCCTTGGTTGGATTGCTCGCTGATCGGCGGTGCCCTGATCTGGCGGGCCGCACAACGAGCGATCGCAGAGGCATCCACGGTCGCACCTCGCGCGTTCATTTGGATTCGCTACGAGTCATTGGTCATGGATCCGGTCAATACGCTCAGGGTCATTCTCAGCCGGCTCGTTGATGGCGAAGAAAAACACAGCATTGACCCGCAGCAGCTTCTTCTCCGCAGCCCCGACGATCAGTGGACGATTCCTTCCGGGGAAATGTGCTGGAAGGGTCGCGCGGTTTTGCCTTTGGACAAAAGCCGCGTGGAAGCTTGGAGGTCTCGTTCGCCCGAGTCGGGTTCGCTCGTCGAATCAATTTGCCAAGAAGAAATGCAACGCTGCGGTTATGAACTGTCGTTCCAGCGATCGCGACGGGTTGGGATTTGTCGTAGAACCCTGACGCGCGCCAGGATTCTCCGTTCGATCCCTGCGTCGCTGCTACTGGAAGAAGCAAGGTACCAGCTCTGGAGGGCGAGTCATGCCTAAAAATCTTCAACCGCTTCTGGCGAAAGTGCAAACTTCCCTTCTCGATTTCGCCGTCGCTTGTTTACTTGCGTTTGCGGCGTTCGGAAAGATTTGGGTGTTGGCTACCGACGATCTTGCGACGTTAAGTCTCGGTTTTCCAATGTTAGTTCTTGTTCCGACAATTTGCATTGAGCTAGCCGTTGCCGGAATCTTGATCACAAAGTCATCCACAATAATCAAATCTGCGGTCTCGCTCTTGTTGTTTGGTTGTTTCTCAGTGGTTTCGTTCTTTCGGCTCCAATCTGGTGAAGCCACATGTGGATGTTATGGAATCGCGGAATTTCCGCTAAAACAATCGCTGTGGATCTGCTACGGCATTACTCTGATTTCAGCGATTCGATTGCGGTTACGCTGCCACGGAAACATACGCCATGTTCTCTCCCGCGAGCTGCGCGGCATCTTGTTCCACAGGCAGGCGGCATTAGGGAGTTTCGCAGGAGCGGTTATTGCCGTTACGCTAGTGTTGGGAGAAACAGAAGTCCGTTCAATTGGCTCTCAACTCGTTCACGGTCCCTTGCCTGTCGAAGCACCGATTGTTGAACTGGGTGACTTGGCGCTGGGTGCGACAACGCCGGTCCGCTTTACCCTGCGTAATCGTGCCGAAAAGCCGATTCGCGTTACCGGAATTAAATCGACGTGTGGTTGCTTGGTGAGATGATGAATCGTTTTCTGTTTTCAACCTGTTGTGCGTTCTCGTTGACCCTGTGTGCTTGGACCGGCTCGGCATTCGCAGTCTGCGCTGGTACTTACCTAG
>CAYVRC010000014.1:0-34089 GCA_964453205.1 uncultured Pirellulaceae bacterium
CCAAAATCCCCGTGAAACAAGCCTCGGAATCATCAAAGTGGCGCTGTCCAGCTAGTGCAAGCGTTTCGAGAGTTTGCAAGTTGTGATCATTCCCCGAGACCCTGTTCGATTCCGAGCCGTATCCGTCTCATGCTATTTTCGTGCGGCTTGCACATGATCTTGAAACGCTGAGTATCACGGCACCGAGAATCGCGCCAGCCGATGAGTTGGTTGAACCCGCTATTCGCTGGTTGATCGATGTCGGGGAAGTGCTCGGACGAATGAGCCGGCGGAATTCTTTTCTTCCGGCTTGTCACATCGTTGCTGCCGCCGAGAATTTGGCGGGGCTGCGGATGGCGACGCCAAAGGAACACCCGGCGTGAGCGAAATCGAAATCGGATTGACCACTGCGCTGTTTGTCGCCTGCAACACGTTACTGCTGCTGCTTGCGTGCCGGACGGCTGCTCGGTTGACGCCGCCGGCTGACCGGAGTCATGTGCTTGAGGTCATCGCAGGCGGGATCGTCATGACGATGGCTTGGATCACATTCTCCGGATTGTGGTTGGCACCGTTCCACGCGATGCGACTTCCCCCTTGGGCACCTTTGACACTGGTTGTGGCTGTGTTGACTTCGTTCGTGCTGCGACGTTGGTCGGTGCCCAATGAGGTCGGTCACGCGTGTCGCCTGAATCGCGTAGAGTTACAGCCGGTCGCTTGGGTCGGCATCGGTCTGCTGGGATACCTGACGGCCCGCTACTTGGTCGTTGGGATCGCGGCGCTGGTGGGCGGTCCCTGGTACGTCCGCAACCTTGCCTTGACCGGCCGTCCGCTGTATCCCTCCCGAGCCATCGATTTTTCGCAAACGCCGATTGACACGGTCGCTGAACGCGGTTCGTTTTTGGAAACGTCCCTGCTGCTTAGCAAGGTGACCGACAGGGCATCGCTGTGGATCGATGCGGTCATCTTGAATGTCAGGTGGGTGCCGGCGGGATGTTGCTTGTTGGCGATCGGGTTTGTCATCGCTGCGACGAGAAACATCCTGGCGGGATGGACCGAGACGAAAAACGATGGCAATCCCGTGATGCTGGTCTATGTCGTGTTGGTAACAGTGGGCAGCGTGGTGGTTTACCTGTTCACACCGTTCACGGTCGGCGACGAAGCCAACACGCCGTCGTTTTTGTATCCGGGGTTTGTCACCGTTCGATTGGGCTTTCCGATGTTCGCCCTGCTGGCCGCGCTGGGCAGTGGCTGGATCGTCGATGTCGTGATTCGTCGTCTGGGGGCGGACCATGCCGGGGCGGTGCTGGTCGCCCTTTCGGTGCTGGCGCTGGCTACCCTCGTGCTGGAGCCGCGCATCGGTTCGAGCGTGGAGCCGAATGATTCCCGGCGGGCGCGGATGTTGCCGGTGATCGTCGCCGGCGCGGCGGTCCTGTCCGGCGTGATCGCTAGCGTGGTGAGTCGAACCGAACGCGTCGCTTTTGACACGTTGAAACTACGACGGGCGGCGGCTTTCGAGCGGATTTGGGTGGGCGAACGTTTTGAGATTTTCCAGGTCGATCGCGTCATGTTGAGGCGGTCCACCACAACATCGCTGAAGGCGACATGATGAGGGTGAACAGAATGAAGACTCGGCAGCGACTCGGATTTACCTTGATCGAATTGCTGGTGGTCTTGGCGATCATCTCCATCATCGTGGCAATCCTGTTGCCGGCCGTGCAAGCGGCTCGGGAAGCGTCACGTCGAACGACTTGCCAGAATCGCTTGCGACAAGTCGGTTTGGCTTTACAGAACTTTGCATCGGCGCACGGGGGGTTGCCGCACAACGGGGGCTGGAACGGTCAGCAACAAATCGAATCGATTGACGGCAGGCTGTTCACTCCCGCCACCGTGATCGGGCAAACCAACTACTACGGCGTGGGTGATCCGACAATGGACCACGAGCAGCAACTCGGTTCGTGGTTGTTCTCGATCTTGCCGTTTGCCGAACAGACCACCGTTCATCAGCGACGTGAATGGTAGGAACCCGTCTCGCTCTGGCATTGCCCGTCACGGCGCGACGCGAGTCCGCCAGAGGTGCCACGGCGTGACCAGTCGGCTCGTTACTATTCCGGCGGGTGGCGGTGGGCACGGACCGACTATGCGGGCAACCTCGATTGCTTTCCAGGCATTCGTCACAAGTTTCCGACCCAGCGAATGCGTTTTCGGGACATTCGCGACGGCTTGTCCGACACGATCCTGAGCGGTGAAAAATCGTTCAACACGACGCTTCAAGGTTCCGGTGGTTGGTTTTGGGACGAGCCGTATTTTTTCGACGGATCGGGAGGCACGGTGCGATGGGAACCCGAGTTGTGACCCGGCGGCAAGGACGCGAACGAGCGAAAGTGCTGGGGATCGCCGCACCCGTCGGGCGTCCAAATGGTTTACGCCGACGGTTCCTTGCAGACGCTCGACTTCTTTACCGACCCGGAAGTCTTGCAGGCGGCTCTGACGATCGATGGCAGTGAAAGCCAGTGAATCGCCGGAGTCCGCCTTCGTCGTATTCTCTCAGTAGTCGACGCGGCTGCGAAGCTGGCCGGCCAGATCCGCTGGCAACTCCTTGATGTGGGCATCGACTTCTTCGCGGCTTCCTCGCAGTTCGACTCGTTGCGGACCGTCGACGGTCATCAGTGTGGCGTCGATGTGGATCTGGCCGTTGACGTTGCTGACCGAGACGCTTTCGCCGCCGGCAGCGGAACTGGAGCTGCTGCTCTGCGAGCTGACGCTGCCTGGCAGTCCGGGAAACATCGGTGCGACAGGCAATCGAAGGACCGGCTCGACCGTCGCAAGACGCAGGCCTTCGTCGGTCAAAACGACCAAGTCGCACGGCTCGGTCAGCAACGGCAAGTCGGCGGCCCGGCGGACCAATCGACGATCGGCTTTGACCACGACCATGCCGACCTTCAGCCCGGCGCGGTGGGCGACACTGTCGGGCTGGACGTGGGTGACCAACAGTCCGGCATCGTCGACCAAGACTTCATGCTGTGCCGACATGGCCTGCGGAACGGCCTCGACGCGAAGTCCCCAGGTTCGCAGCAGTCGGGCGTCTTGATCGACCGCCGGGACCGGATCGAGGCGCTGCCACGGTATGTCCATTTGGCTCGGGATCTGTGACATCACGGCGTCTTGCAGTCGCCCGATGTCGATGGACCCGTCGGGCGCGACGGCGACCTCGAGCGAACGATTCAGCGATTCGACGGGGTTCTGGGCTTGAGTGAACGAAAACAGGGTGAGGGCGGACAGGGCGGCGGTGGTCAGGGCGAGTGAGCGGTACATGATTTGGGTTTCCAGGAAAATTGGTGACAGTTGGAAAATGAAACGGAGTGACTTCGAATTCCGGTGAGCCGGTGGAGGGGGCTTCCGACGGTTGGGACTTCCGCGACGGTGAACCGCGATGTCGACTTCGCGGCCCGTCGCAAAGCCTCCGGTCGTGGCTCGCGATCGGTCGACAAGCGTCCCCTCGGCTTACCAGCGGCGGAAGAAGTTTCGCGTGCGGGCGCCGGTGTAAGCTTTGGTTTGGTTCCCGAATCCGGTCACATGGCTGCCGCCTTGAACGCCGCCACCGAAGGTCCGCGGACCGGTTTGGCCGCCGGCGATGACTCGTGAATTTCCGCCGACGGTTTTCACGCCGCCGTGACTGACGTGGGTGCCGCCGCGGCCGATGTTCAGGTTGAAATTGTGACCGACCCCCACGCCGCCGCTGTTGACGCCGATCGAATGGGACAGGGCCAAGCCGTTCGGTCCGGCTCCGATCGCCAAGCCGCGAGCCATGCTGCCGCCGCTGCCGACTCGGGAGGCCGTGTCGGTGTGCGTCCACATGCCGTCGGCGTTGGCTTGTCCGCCGGCGTGTCCGGGGCCGACGTCGACGATCGTGCCGGCACTGGGGGATCGACCGAAGATCTGGGCGTCGGCCGAATCCGCCATCAGGCAGGCGGCGGCAGCGGTCAACACAAGGCAACGAACGGTGGAAAAAACAGTCAAACGAGTCATCGGAGCGTCCTCAGGTTTGGGAAGAAGTGGTGGAACACCCTTCCAGGCGAGAGTCACCGACGAGAGGGGACAAAGAAAGGGAAAGAGAAAAATTCGGCCCTCGTTCCCATTCCCCCACCTCCTTCACTCCGCCACCACGACGATCCAGCCGGTGTCGGCGATGGCGGCGGGGCGACCGCGGATCACGACCGGCTCGATCGCGACTTTTCGTGACGACCCGTCGACGGGGTCCGCGATGGTCCGCGTGACGCCTTTCACCGTCAGCGGTTCCGACCGCAATCGTTCCCGACGCAGTTCCAAAATCTCGGCTACTAAATCGGCTGAGACGTGAAAAAGCTCGTCATCGCCGCTTCGCTGTCCCAATTCCGGGTGCTGTAGCAACAAGCCCCGTTGATGGTCGATTTGATCGGTGCGCGTGTCGATCAGCCAGGTCGTCGGATCCATCGCAAAATCACCCAGTTCGACGGACATGCCGATCACGCCGATCTTTTTCGGATTCGATTGATTCCTTTCCGCGTCGTAGACCGGCACCGAAAACGTGACCTTGAGGGTTCTCGTGTTCGTGCTTTCATAGACCGCCGACATGTGAACGACTCGATCGGCCAGCGGCCCGGGAGGATCGCTCATCGCCGCAACGTCCTCGGGCAACAAGTCGTAACCGATCCCGTTGAAATAGTCGCGGTGGGCATAGTTGCGCCCGATGCTTTCGCCCCACGGGACTCGGGCCAGCTGTGTGCCGTCTTCGGCTTGCGCGAACCAGGAATCGGTTTTCACGGCTTCCCGATTATTGATGTACCGGGTTTGCAACCAGGCCTGCAAAGCCGCGGACTCTGGCATCGCGCTCAAGTCAACCGCATCGTCGTCGCGGCTCTCGTCGCGTGGCGTCTTGGTGCCCGCGTCCCGCAGCGCCAACATCAATTCGCGCAGTCGCGCCGAACTGGCTTCGGCTTCCAAGATCCGCCACCGCAAATCAATTTCGTTGCCGATCGACTTGGCCAAGAACTGCGCCGAGGCGGCCAGCGATTCGTCACGCAACTGTTCGGCGCGAGCCTGCGCCTCCCGAGCTTGTTCCTGCGCCAGTTGAGCTTGTTCCTGCGCCACTTGAGCGTCTTTGCGCATCAGGGTCTCGCGAGTCGCGTAGGCGCCGAGGGTTAAGAACGCGAACGTCCCCAAGACGGCTCCGACGATGACGGCGATGACCGCGGTGCGTGTCGCCGAACGATTGCGCCGCGCCATGCGAAGCAATCGAGCATGCCACTTTTCCTGATGGGCCGTGACCGATTCGTCCGCCAAGAAGGCTTCGACGTCGTCGGCCAGTTCCAGCGCCGTCGCGTAGCGTCTGTTTGGCCTCGACGCCATCGCCTTTTGCGCGATCGCGGCCAGCGCGGCGGGGACTTCGGGGCGGACTTCGCGGATCGGGGTGATCCGCCCGTCGATGACTTTCTCTTTGATCTCGACGACGCTACTTCCGTCGACCGCCGTCTTTCCGCACAGGATCTTGTACAGCGTCGCCCCGAGTCTGTAGATGTCGCTGGCCGGGGTCGGGGCGAGCTTGGACGCTTGCTCGGGACTCATGTAAACTGGTGTGCCGGCGCCGTGCCCGGACGTACTGCTGTCGCCCGTTTGGGCGGGCATCAGTGTTTTCTCGCCGCTCTGACGGAACGGCTCGTCACGGATCACGGGAACGGCCAGGCCCCAATCGACGACGATGGTCTCGCCGTATTTTCCCAGCATCACGTTGGCCGGTTTGATGTCGCGGTGCACGATGCCTCGGTTGTGCGCGTAGGCGATCGTCTTGCAAACCGAAACAAAATCGTTCAGCAATTTTCGGTAACGACGATCCTGTTCGACCGGCTTGGTCGATTCCGGGTCGTCCCGGTCGTGAAGTCGATCGATCAGCTCGTCCATCGAATGCCCGTCGATGAATCGCATCGCGTAAAACGGGTCGCCTTTTTCGTTTTCGCCGATGCCGTACAGCGGGATGACGCCGGGGTGTTCCAGTCGCGCCGTGACCTCGGCTTCCAACAAGAACCGCTCGCGGCACATCGGATCGGATGCCAGGTGATCGTGCAGGAACTTGACCGCCACCCGGCGATGGGCGGACATGTCTTCGCCGACGTACACCGCACCCAGGCCACCGCGTTGCAGAAACTCCAGTTCTTCGATCGACGTCTGGACGGGCAACTTGGTGCCCGCCAAATGCTGCGACTCCAAACCCTTTCCGATACGATCGTCGATCGCGACCAGTTGACCGATTCGCCGACGGACTTCCGGCAACAAATCGGGATAAGAACCGCACAGCTCCTCCGGCGAAATCGTTCGGCCGTTCTCTCGGGCTTCTTCCCAACGGTCCAGCAAGTCCTCCATGACGGCAGCGTGATCACTGTCGGCGGTCATCTCGATCGCCGGAATCTTGCCGGTGCCGTCGGAACCGTTCTTCATCAGATCGCGATACTCTGCCTCGTGGAATCGTTCAGTCTTTCGTGCAACATCAAACGGGCCGCCCGCCAAAGCCGCTTGATACTACGTGTCGAAAGACCCAACAGTTCCGCCACTTCGTCCTGCTTCATCTCGTGATACCACAGCAGTTCAAAGACTTCGCGTTCACGGTCGGGCAACTGATCGACGCATTCATGAAAGTCGCTCCAAGCCTGCAATTCGGCCGGATCGCCCGTCCCATCGCCCGGGTCAAAGGCCATGCCGCGTTCTTGTTGCCCGTCGGCATCCCGGGGCTGGGTCGCGTGGTTCGCGCCCTGGCCTTGCGGCCCGCGGTAGTGGCGGCACATGTCGATCAGTTCGCGGCGAATCTGCAACGCCGCGAGGCGGAAAAAATGCCGGGTGTCTTGGATCTTCGTCGACGACATCGCTTGGTACAGCCGCATCGAAGCGTTCTGAAAGACGTCCTCGGTTTGCTCCCAACGGCCCACACCACGGAAGTCTTGCTTCATTTTTGCCGTCAACCGCAGCAGACGGTCCTGGGTCAGATTCAAAAGCTCGCCGCGAACCGCCGTGTCACCGTCGCGAAGGAGCTGCAAACAACGCTCGACAGCAATCGTTTGTTCACCATGATTCGAAGCATCGGACATCGGGGCATTTCTCGTTCAGTGTCGGCGGCCGGCCGTCGAATCGTTCAAACGGCCGGGTTCAATCGTACCACCAGGGGAATGAAATTTCCGCCCGAAAGACCGACGGGTCATCGGGCTCGAAAAAATTTTGCCGCTTCGGTGTCCCTTTGTGCCGGTCGCGTCCGCTGGGGTTGGGTGTCGAGACGAACACGACACGACCCCAAACGACCCACCCAGAAAGCACAGGAAAACCGACGATGAAAACCTTGACCGCCTGCACCGCCTTCCTCGCCGCCTTGATCACCGTTTCATCGGCAACAGCTCAAAACCGATTGCAAGTCACTCCGCAACTGATCCCGCCGTCGACACAGCCCCAAGCGTCCTACTTCTTGGGCGTCTACACCTCGACCGTTCGGCTGCCCGATTCCGGCCCGATCGGTCCCGTCGGCCCGGTCGCCGCCGTGCAGCCTCGCATCATGCCGCTGCCCGGTCCGGTCGGCCCGCATTACGGCCAGCGTGTCGACAACGTCGTGCCCGGATCGCCGGCGGCCCGAATCGGCCTGGAACCCGGCGACGTCTTGGTCACCGGCAACCACATCCCGCTGACCTGCAAGGGCGAATTGCTACGGGCGATCAATCAAAGCGGCGGCCACCTGCAACTGACGGTCATCAACATCCGCACCGGTCAACCGACCTCGGTGACCGCTTATCCTCGATACCAAGGCGGCCCGGTCGCCATGACGGCCCGCCACTGAGCCGGAAAACGCCGAATGCCACACCAGGCCGACTTCGATCGCGAAGTCGGCCTTTTTCGTGTCAAACTTCTTCATCCGATGGGTGTAGGTTGCTGTCTTTCCCCGCGTTCGATTTGCCGGCCCATGAATTCCCCCGAAACCCGTGCCAGTCTGCTGATCCGGCTTCACAACCGTGAAGACGCCGCGGCGTGGCATGAGTTCGAACAGATCTATCGCCCGGTCATCGTCCGCGTCGCATCGGCACGCGGAATGCAGACCGCCGACGCGATCATTGGCAAAATGGTCGAAGCGTTGCTGAAGTAGTCACGCGTTGCCGCGTCGGGACGTCAGCGGGTACAACGGGCGGATGTCGACATCATCCGTCCCTCCGAAGGATCCGCCGCGTTTGACGCCGTCCCCGGTGGGCAACGGGTTCTGGTCTCGAATCCGCCCCGGCGAAGTCCGCAGTGTCGCGTGGGCCGCCGCGTGGTTCTTTTTCGTTTTTCTCAGGTACAGCGTCGTCCGCCCACTTCGCGAGACGATGGGCGCGATCGGGGGAACGAAGCAACTGCAAGGCCTGATGCTGATCACGTTCGTGGTCATGTTGGCCGCCGTGCCGGCATACGCCGCGCTCGTCGCCAAGCTGCCCCGTCGCTGGGTCGTACGGATCGTCTTTCACTTCTTTTCGGTCAGTCTGCTGGCGTTCCTGCTGGCAATGCGATCGGACGTGTCCTGGCTACAAACCTGGTCCGCCCGCGTCTTTTTCGTCTGGGTCAACGTTTTCGCGCTGTTCGCGACCAGCGTGTTTTGGTCGGTCTTGGCGGACCTGTTTTCCAGCAACCAAGGCAAACGCCTGTTCGGAACGATCGCGGCCGGCGGCACGGCAGGCGCGATGACCGGATCCCTGCTGACCAGCCAGTTGGCAACGCGGCTCTCGACGAGTTCGTTGTTGCTGTTACCGATTGCGACGCTGCAAGCCGGACTTTGGTGTGCATGGCGATTGGAAAAGCAAGCGGCCAGACTGCACCAGGCGACCGACGACGGATCCGAATCGGACGAGCGATCCGACGAAGGCCGCCCGACCGGCGGCGGCTTGCTCACCGGCATCTCCCGCGTGTTGGCCTCGCCGTACCTGGCATCGATCTGCTTGTTTCTGGTCTTCGTGCAAGCCTGCGGAACGGCACTCTATTTTCAGCAAGCCGAGATCGTCGCCGCGGAGATTCCGGACAAAGCCGAAAAGACACAGCTTTTCGCGTACTTGGACTTGGGTGTGCAAACACTGACGCTGTTGGTGCAAGGCTTGCTGGCCGGAACGATCCTTCGCCGTTTGGGCGTCAGCGTCGCCTTGGTGATCCTGCCGGTGGTTTACTTCAGCAGTTTTTCGGCACTGGCGATCTCGCAAAGCTTGCCGGTCTTGATCGTGGCCATGATCGCCAGCCGCGCCGCGGGCTACGGCATCACGGTGCCGGCACGCGAAGTCTTGTTCACGGTCGTCAGCCGCGAAGAGAAATACAAATCGAAAAGCTTCATCGATACGGTCGTGCTTCGGGGCGGCGACGCGCTGTCCGGTCAAGTTTTCGGATCGCTGCGAAACGTGGCCGGCTTGAGCCTGTCCACACTGAACCTGTTGGCATTGCCGGTCACCGCCGCTTGGGCGATCGTCGCTTGGCGTCTCGGGCGACGACAAAAAAATCTAGCGAATGATTCGCCGATCGATTAGCCGCAACCGTCGGTTCATACCGTTTCGACGCGGAGCTGACTTTCGCCGGCGGGCAAGTCGAAGCAAACGATTACCCCTTGATCCGATTTCGTCCAACAACCGGCTTGTAACGCACGTCGGTCTTTGACCTCGGTCAGCGGACTGTTTTCGCCCTGCCGCCAGAGTGCCGGACGGACGAAGTTACCCGACAAATGAATCGTGAAGTCCTCTGTGGCAAACGGGGCGCTTAGCTGCAAACGATCTTCATTGAATCGCAGACGCGTCAGTTTCTTGGCGGCTTCGTAGCGGGCGATTTCGCTCAGTTTCATCCAGACGATGTCGTCTCCGTGGACTTCGTTGAGCGTCATCACGTTGCGTTGAAAGGCTCGGAATCCGGCCCTGGTTCCGTTGCAAAGCATGCCGGGCCAATGACAAAGAAACGTCGCCGGCTGACGACGCTTGATCAATTCCGCCAAGCGGCCGCTTTGACCGTCGCGGCTGAGATAACGATCCGGCTCCGGAGTCCGGTCCCCCTGCCAGCCGCCGTACCAGTCGCCGGTCCCCGCGGGAACGTTGACCGTTAACATCGGCTGATTCGTGTCCTCGCCGCGAACGGCCTCCATCACCGGTTCGTTGTTCTGATCACCGGTTCGGACGTATTTGAAATAGTGTGGCAAGTCGACGCCGTAGACATCCCGGACGGCTTGGTCGACGGCCAAGGGCAGCTTGTCCTTGACACGACTGCCGAACCCGCCCGGCGTCGTGATGCCTTCACACGGCAAGTCACAGTTTTTCAACAGACGCAACGCGTAGGCCAGATACGCCGCCAGTTCGTCGACGCTTTTCTGGTCCTGGGGATAGGAATTCTCCATCGTGCTCGGATTGATCGCCTCGACGGGACGCCCCGTTTTCAGATCGATCACCCGCGTGTGCGTGATCATCTCCGGATGGATGTCCCAATTCGGAACCATCAAGTCCCGCACCAGTTTCAAACTGGATTGCAAATCTTGTCTCGACCAACCGGGCAGCTCGCGATCCAACCAACCGACGCAGGCGGGGTAGGGCACGATGCTGTATTTCCCTTTGACCCCGTGTTCGCCGCACCACTCGCCGAATTCCCGGACGAACGAGTCCGGAATTTCGCGTGGCCAGGAACGCCAGTCCTTGGCGTACTCGGCGCGGGAGGGATAACACGCTGCGAACTGAGGCGTGCAAAAATGCCCCATGTTCACCAGACAGGTCGAGTCATCGATGATGAAAGAAGCGGGCACACGATCGCGTGGCGGCAGCACCCGCGTCTTCACGACGTCGCGGCGGACATCGGTCCCGAGACGGTCCTGCGACCAAGCCCCGGAATTCCAAGCCCCGAAATTGCAAGCCCCCAAGGCCAACGCCGACGACTTCACAAAGACGCGGCGGCTGAATGATGCTTCGTGATTCATGGTTTCGTTTGACTCGGTTTCAAGCTTCGACATTTCACGCCGGCGTCCCCCAGCGCCCCGCCGGGCTGCACCGGAGTCGCGATTATAGCCGATGCCGAAAACCCGGCTCGGCGGTCCAGCGAATCGACTTTGGCAGGGTCAAAAGTAGATTTTTTTACGACGGCGCGCCCCGAGGTGCTAGCCTTTGCTGCCCCGTTTCTGTGGGAAAGATATCGATCCGCGAGTTCGAAAGTGCCAACCGTGTCCAACCAATTTAACGATTTTGACGATTCCGATTCCGGAAACGCCGCCGAAAGGTTCCGCCAATTGATCTCCGCCGGGAAGCTCGGCAGCCTTGTCGTCCTGATCGTCGCCGGGGTGATCGGCATCGGCGTCTGGACCTTTTTGTTCTGCCGCATCGAAGTTCCCAGTCGCACGATCGCCGTGCTGACGAAAAAAACAGGTGCGGACTTGACCAACGACATGGAAATCGTCCGCAAGGAGGATTTCGGCAAGTTCAAAGGTATTCAGGAAAAAGTGCTGACCGAAGGCCGCTATTTTTACAACCCTTGGAGCTGGGATTGGGACGTCATCCCGCAAGTCGAAATCCCCGAAAACCGTTTGGGCGTCCGCATTCGACTGTACGGTGACGAACTGGGCTACGGAAACCTGATCGCGACAAGCCCCGCGCAAAAAGGCATAGCCGAAGGTGTGTTGCAGCCCGGCCGTCATGCGATCAACGCGATCGCCTACGAGGCCGGTACCGAACCGTTCATCGACCGCGAGAACTACATCGAACTGGTCGAATTGCATGAACCCGTCGTCGTGCCGGCCGGTTTCAAAGGCGTCGTGACACTGCTGTCGGCCCCGGTCGCCGACGACCCCAATCAGCTGATCGTGGAAACCGGCAAACGTGGCGTGCAGAAAGAAACGCTCGATCCCGGCGTTTATTACATCAATCCGTACGTCAAACGCATCTCGCTGGTCGATTGCCGGAGTCAACGGTTCAACTTAAGCACCGGCGGCGAAATGGGCTTTCCCAGCCGCGACGGGTTCTGGGTCAAATTGGACGGACGCATCGAGTTTCGCGTCGATCCGGAACGCGCCGCCGAAGTCTTTGTGACGTACAACGACGCCGAAAATGATGACGGACTGGACGCCCGGGTCGAACAAGAAATCATCCAAAAAATCATCCTGCCCAACGCGCGGTCGTTCTGCCGACTGCGTGGCAGCGACAATTCGGGGCGTGACTTCATCTTGGGTGAAAAACGCTCCCAGTTCCAAGAAGACTTTCAACGCACGCTCGAAGCGACCTGCGAGCAACAAGGCATCGAAATCGTGCAAGCGCTGATCACACGCATCTCTCCGCCCCAACAAATCGCCTCACCCGTTCGTGAACGTCAGATCGCGGTCCAACAGGCACAGCAATACGAGAAAGAGATTCAACAGCAGGCCAGCGAACAACAATTGCGGATCGAACAAGAATTGGTCAAACGCAAGGAAGCCTTGGTCGAATCCGAACGCGAAGTCGTCACGTTGACCATCGAGGCGTTGCGGCAACAAGAAGTCGCGGTCATCGAAGCCAACCAGCGAAAGAAAGTCGCCGAATCCGAATTGGACGCCGCCGAAGACCAAGCCGAAGCGATAGGCGCCCGGGGACAAGCCGCCGCCGACGTGATTCGGTTCGGCAACGAAGCCGAAGCGGCGGGCTGGGCCAAAGCCGTCGAAGCTTACGACGGCGACGGTGATGAATACGCCCGCTGGGTCATGCTTCGCAAAATGGCCCCCGCGTTCCGCCAAATGATGGTCAACACGGCGGACAGCCCCCTGATGAACATCTTCAACGAATTCAATCAATCCTCCGAGTCAGCCGACACCGTCGCCGAGAAGAGGGCCGCCGAAAAGGCGGCCGTCGAAGAAGTGGCCGCCCAAACGCCGCCGACGAAAACCGACGCCGACCGAACGCCCGATTCCACCGCCACCCTGACCGCCGCCGGAGACGAACAATGAATTTTCGCATGGCTAAATCATCGCTCGGATTGATCTTCAGCGGCCTGTGGGTCGTCCTGGGATTGTTCTTTTGCTTCCAGTGGTTTCTCTGCCGGATCTACGTGCCCGACGGACACAGCTTGCTGCTGCGTTACAAAGGCCCCCTGGTCTTACCGGCCGATGAACCCGAGCCCGGATCCCTTTCCAAAGGCAAGGAAGTCGGCGTCCACGACCAAATGCGGGGGCCCGGAAGACATTTCTTCAACCCGATCTATTGGGAACGCCGCATCGTTCCCGACGTGGTCGTTCGGCCCGGCGAAATCGGCGTCGTCACCAGCAAAATCGGAACCCCCTTGCCGCCGGGTGAGTTCCTGGTCGACGGAGACTTGCAGGGTGAGAACCGCGTTTTTCAACAAGGCATCCTGCGAAAGGTCTTCGGGCCGGGACGCTACCGTGCCAACCCGTATGCTTTTGAGTTCAACATCGTCAAAAAGATGAACGTTCGCAGTTTCGGCAACCAAATCAAGACCAGTGGTTGGGTCGAGATTCCGACCGGCTACGTCGGTGTCGTGACGATGCAGACGGACAATCAACCGCTGGGAATCACCGCCGGCATCCAAGACAAGATCTTGCAACCCGGGCTGTACCCGGTCAATCCTCGCGAACAACAGATCGACGTCGTCAACATCGGCTTCGCCGAAGCCAGCATCCAGGTCGAAGAACAGGTCGACGCACAAGGCCGCACGATGAACGACGAACAAGGCGAACCGATGGCGGTCGCCGATACCGGAATCAATTTCCCCAGCAACGACGGCTTCGACATCCAACTGGATTTCAGCGCCATCTGGGGAGTGATGCCTGGTGATGCACCGGAGATCGTCCGACTGTTCGGGAACATCGACGCGGTCGCGCAAAAAGTCATCGAACCGCAAAGTGAGAGCATTTGCCGCAACAACGGGTCGAAAATGGGGGCCGTGGAATTGCTGATCGGCGAATCCCGTGAAGCTTTTCAAACTTCGGTCAGCGAAGAATTTCAAAGCGTGTTGGCCGACAAACACGTCACGTTGCTGTACGGTCTGGTTCGTCACATCTACATCCCTCAAGAAGTCCGGGCCCCGATTCAACGAGGCTACGTGTCGGACGAATTACGCCTGACGCGTGACGAGGAAACCAAGACCGCTCGCATCGAAGCCAATTTGCGCGAAGCCGAACGGAAAGTCGAATTGGAAGCCGAACGCGTCCGCGTCGACACCGACCGGATGAAAGCCAACGTGCTCGCCGAAGGCGAAAAGAAGGCTCGCGAGATCGAAGCGTCCACGAAACAACTCGTCGCCGCGGTCGACCGCGAGACGGCCGATTTGGACGCCAAGAAAACCATCACCCTGGGTCGCGCCGAGGCGATGGCACGCCAACTGGCCCAAGAGGCCGACGCGGACAAATTCCGGTTGGCGGTCCAAGCTTTCGGCAGCCCCACCGCGTACAACAAATGGCAGTTCGCCGAACAGTTGCCCGACGGCCTGGACCTGAAACTGTTCTACGCCGGCGAAGGCACCCTGTGGACGGACTTGGAAAACATCCAACCGACGCTGCCGCTGAAGAAATAGCCGACAGGAGACAGGCTTCCTTGCGAATCGGCACGAAATTTTCAATAAAATAAAGAACTCCGCCGGCTCAGGTCTGCCGAGGTGACGGAGAACCGATACCTTCGGTCATCTATCGTAAAGAAATTCCCACCGAATCCCGATTGATCAAGTTTTGCAATGAACCTCCCCTGCCTTTCCTATCGTTCCGTTGCCTTGCTTGCGTCGGTCGCCCTGTTTTTTGCGGGTTGCGATCGCAGCACTCCGATCGCGGAAAGGACTGAACCGGGGGATGACGTGACCATCACCCAAGCCGACTTTGACGCCACGATCAGCCAGAGCGATCGGGCCGTGCTGGTCAAATTCGGTGCACCGTGGTGCGGGCCGTGTCGCATGATCGACGATGAACTGCCCGCGGTCGTGTCGGAATTGGGTGACGAAATCGAAATCCTTAGGATCAACGTCGACAACAATCCGGAACTCGCCCAAGCCTACGGAGCCAGGGCGATTCCCAAAATGGTGCTGTTTCGAAACGGTGAAATCGTCAGCGACCGTGTCGGCTACATGGACGCGGAAAACCTGAGTCAATGGATCCTGAATTCGAAGTGACCGCTGATTGGTCGGGCACGCCGCCCGCGTGAACAGCCCAGTCTTCCTAAAGCCTTCAGTTTTCGGGTTACAGAATCAACCGTTCAAGGTGATGATGGGCGGATCTGCTGTGCGATCACCCCTTCCTCACCCGATGGTTTCGGGATCGTTCGACTCGCTCGCGTGCAGCCCCCCTCTACCATTTCAACGAAAACGACTTCCCGTGGCTTTGCTTTCTCCCTCCGGCGAACAACTCGTCAGCCGACTCTCTCAGCGGTACGGCGTCTCGACCGATGCCGCCAAGCACATGCTGATGGCCGTCTACCAGGGCGGCGGTAGCATGGCACAGTTCAACCATCACGAATTCGGCGGCGCCGGCCAGTGGATGCGTGGCGGCATGACCATGGTCGGCGACATGTTCAATACGAACGCAAAAATGTTGGTCGAACGGGTCTGTGAGGACATTGCGACCGAATTGGGGAATCACCAGACCGGCACCTTCGTCGGCTCGTTTCAATCGCAGTCCCAAAGCGGTTCCGATCAGCAATCACAGTCCGCCGGGATGGGGCCTTCGGAGAACAGCCTGTTTGTCCCCGATCCGCGAACAAACTGGTGGCCCAAAGAATTAGGCGCCCCGAACGCCACGGGGTCACAAAACTCGACACGCTACGCATACTTTGCCCAGAATCATCGACTGGCCATCGCGACCGGCAGCAGCGTTTGGGTCTACGACACGCTGGACCACCAGATCGGCGGATTTTCGCAACAACAATCCGGCGACGGGTCGATCACTTTGACCAGCCAGTACGGCACCGTTCGCTTGTCCACGCTGCCTGTCGTGATGCGCGACGGCGCTGAGGTTCGCGAAACGCCGCCGCCCGGCCAACCCCAACCGACACCGCCGCCACGGCAAGTCCAGGAACCCACCGCGTCGGACGACCACTCGGGCGGCAACGCCTCATCGGCCGATCCGACATCGGATTCTATTTTTGCGACGATCGAGAGACTCGGCGGCCTGCTCGAGAAGGGATTGATCACTCAAGACGAGTTCGACGCCAAGAAAGCGGACCTGCTCGAACGGCTTTAGTGTTCCGTGACAGTTCGGTATTCAGGTCGGCCCGCCACATGTCACCCTCCCCAAAACCCCAAGTCGTCAAACCCGTCGTGGCCTCATGGAAGAAAACGGCGGTCGGAAAGTCACGCGTGAACCGCGCGGGTACAGCATCCGCGCGAGCCAAAACTTCGATCGAATCCGTGCCCCAATCGGCCCAGTACCTTGGAAGCGTGACGCGGTTGAACAAGACTTGCCCCAGACGCCGAAACTCCGCTGCGTCCCGACCCGTCTGGATCGGTGTATTCCCGACAAACGTGCCGAATGCGTAGGCGTGTCGAACCTGTTCAATACGCACGCTTGCACCGGAGACTCCGTTCCCGTTCGTGCGTCCCAATTGAAGTCTTCCGCCGTCGCCAAGACCGCCGGAATTTCGCACTGGGCGGTGACGGCTAGGAACGCATGACCCAATAGAATTCCGGTAACCAGCAAAACGGGACTCCAACAACACCCTTCGTTCCGACCCCACCATCGACGCACCGTACACGCTCCCGAAAATAAAACGTCCCCAGAGATTCAAAACCCACAGGTTATACGGTGAATTCGAAACGACAGGCCCATCGCATGCGGTGATCGAGTGGCGATCCAGGTTGAGATGCTCGAGCCGGTGCCGTTGACGATTCGCCGCACGCGATTACAACACGTCGATGGCGAAACGGAAACCGATCATCGAGATGCTTCACTACGGGATCTACCGCAACTGGGATGCTCGATCGAAGGACCTGCCTCGCTTCACCGAAAAAGCAACTCTCATCTATGCCGACGTGGGCGTCGAATTCGGCTACGTCGTGAACATCAAAGGCGGCAAGAACCAACAGCTTCACTACTGCATCGATCACCCCGGCATTCAGAACAGCGAAGGCCAGCGACGCCCACCCTTCGACGGAACGGTGTACATCAAATCCAACGACTGGGATTTCTACTTGGGCGACACGATCTGGGAACCGGTGGCCGACAAACTGGGCGACTGGCGACTCACCTTGACACTCAACGGCAAAACGATCGCCGAGAAGACCTTCGAGCTGCACCGGGACGAAGTCCGCTAGCTCGATTTTTCAAGGTCGGATCGACGAACAAATGATCCGGGACAATCGTTCTACTCTGGTTCGTAGGCCAGGTTCGGGGCGAGCCAGCGTTCGACCTCGCGGACGCTTTGCCCTTTGCGGCGAGCGTAGGATTCGATTTGGTCCTTCGTCACGCGGTCGACGGCGAAGTAACGCGACTCGGGATGACCGAAGTACAAACCGCTGACCGCGGCACCAGGGTGCATCGCATAGCTGGTCGTCAGCGTGATGCCGGTTTGTTCTTCCACGTCCAACAGGTCGAACAGTGTTCGCTTTTCGGTGTGGTCGGGGCACGCCGGATAGCCGGCCGCCGGGCGAATGCCGCGATACTTCTCGTCGATCATTTCCTCGTAGGACAAACCTTCCTCCTTACCGAATCCCCAGTCGGCGCGAGCCCGCTGATGCAGCATTTCCGCAAACGCTTCGGCCAAGCGATCGGCGACCGCTTGGACCATGATCGCCTTGTAGTCGTCCAAATCGGCTTTGAACTTGCCGGCCAATTCGTCGGCACCGATTCCCGTGGTGACGGCGAACCCGCCGAGATAATCTTCGCGACCGCTATCGGCCGGGGCGATGTAGTCGGCAAGACTGCGGTAGTCTTTTTGGCCTTTGCGTTCCCATTGCTGACGCAGGCAATGAAAGCGGGTCAATTCCGTTTTCCGCGACTCGTCGCTGTAAACGATGATGTCGTCGTCCACGCTGGCGGCGGGCCAGAATCCGTAAACCGCGTTAGCTTTTAACGAACCATCGTCGATGATTTGATCGAGCAAAGCGTTCGCATCTTCGTAAAGTTCTTTGGCTTGTTCCCCGACCACCGCGTCGTCAAAGATTTTGGGATACTTGCCCTTCAACTCCCAAGTCATGAAGAACGGAGACCAATCGATGTAAGGCCGGATTTCGGCGAGCGGAAAATCGGTCAACGTGCGTGTGCCGGTGAACGCCGGCTTCGCGACGTCGACGGCGTTCCAGTCGGTGGCGAAACGCTCGGACAGCGCGTCGGCATAGGGCACCAGCTTTTGTTTACGGTCTTGATAGCTGGCGACCAACTTGACCTGTTCTCGGACGTTGGCCTGCAAGAAGGTGTCACGAGAATCATCGTTGAGTAGTTTTTCGACAACGCCGACGCTGCGACTGGCATCCAGGACGTGAACGACCGGGCCGTCGTAGGCCGGCGCGATCCGCACCGCGGTGTGCTTCGCGCTGGTGGTCGCGCCGCCGACGAGCAACGGCATCGTCATGCCGGCACGTTTCATTTCCCGCGCGACGTGAACCATCTCGTCCAAACTCGGCGTGATCAGACCGGACAGTCCGATCATGTCGGCACCCTGCTTGACGGCTTCTTCCAAGATTTTTTCGCAGGACACCATCACGCCCAGGTCGATGACATCGTAGTTGTTGCACTGCAGCACGACGCCGACAATGTTCTTGCCGATGTCGTGGACGTCTCCTTTGACCGTGGCGATCAAGAATTTTCCTCGCGCGTCTTGGTCCAGGGTTCCGGCGAGTCGTTTTTCTTCCTCCATGAAGGGTTCCAAGTAAGCGACCGCTTTTTTCATCACCCGCGCCGATTTGACGACCTGGGGCAGGAACATTTTGCCGGCCCCGAACAGGTCACCGACGACGGACATGCCGTCCATCATGGGCCCTTCGATGATGTGCAGACATTTTTCGTAATGCCGGCGGGCTTCCTCGGTGTCCTCGACGATGTATTTGTCGATGCCTTTGATCAAGGCATGTTTCATGCGTTCCTCGATCGTCTTGGATCGCCACGCCAGGTCTTCGCCGGACTTCTTTTTGCCTCCGGTGCCTTTCACCGTTTCGGCGAATTCCAGCATCCGATCGGTCGCATCGTCGCGTCGATTCCACAAAACGTCTTCGACGTGCCGGAGCAAGTCTTTGGGGATTTCCTCGTAGACTTCCAGTTGGCCGGCGTTGACGATTCCCATGTCCAGACCGGCCGCGACGGCTTTATACAAGAACGCGCTGTGGATCGCTTCGCGGACCGGATCGTTGCCACGAAAACTGAAGCTGATGTTTGAAACGCCGCCGCTCGTTTTGGCGCCGGGACATTCTTGCTTGATCCGCGCGACCGCGTTGACGAAATCGACCGCGTAGTTGTTGTGTTCCTCCATGCCCGTGGCGACCGTCAAAATGTTCGGGTCGAAGATGATGTCTTCGGGCGGAAAGTCGACATCGTTGACCAGCAAGTCGTAGGCCCGTTTGCAAATCCGGACTTTATTGTCTTCGTCGGCGGCTTGGCCTTGTTCGTCGAACGCCATCACGACGGCTGCGGCACCGTAGCGGCGGACGAGCCTGGCGCGACGCAGGAACTCTTGTTCGCCGTCTTTCAAACTGATCGAGTTGACGATCGCCTTGCCTTGGACGTTCCGCAGGCCGGATTCGATGACTTCCCACTTGCTGCTGTCGATCATCACGGGCACCGAAGCGGCCACGTCGTCGCCGGCGATCAGACGCAGGAAACGCGTCATCGCTTCGACACCGTCGAGCAACGCATCGTCGAAGTTGACGTCGATGATCGTCGCACCGTTTTCGACTTGCTCCCGCGCGACCTCGACGGCTTCCTCGTATTTCTCGTCACGAATCAGCTTGGCAAATTTTCGACTGCCGGTGACGTTGGTGCGTTCACCGACCATCGTGAACGGAATCTCCGGCCGCATCACCATCGGCAATTGGCCGGACAGGCGGGTGTAGACCGGACCCGGGGTTTCTTGTTTCGGCCGGACGCCGTTGATCCGCTCGGCGATCGCCCGGATGTGATCGGGAGTCGTTCCGCAACACCCGCCCAGGATGTTGACCCAACCGTTGTCGGCGTACTCGCCGACCTTTTCGGCCATGTCTTTGGGGCCGAGATCGAATTGGCCCATCTCGTTGGGCAGGCCCGCGTTGGGGTGGCAACTGATCGGGATGCCGGCGACGTGGGAAAGTTCTTCGATGTGCGGCCGCATCACGTCGGGTCCGAGGGCACAGTTCATGCCGACCGACAGGAGGGGAAAGTGATTGATCGCGGTCCAGAACGCTTCGACGCTTTGCGCCGACACGAACGTCCGACCGCCGTCGGCGAAGGTTCCCGACGCCATCACCGGCACGACGCGACCGCCGGAATCGAAGTAGTCGGAGATCGCGAAAAGGCAGGCTTTCAGGTTCAGCGTGTCGATCGCGGTTTCGGGCAACAAGACGTCGACGCCGGCTTCGCAGAGCGATTTGACCTGGGCGCGGTAGCTGTCAACCATCGCCATGAACGTGGTGTCACGATGGGCCGGGTCTTCCTTGGTGCTGATGGCAAGCTGCATCGTCGTCGGGCCGATCGAGCCGGCGACGAAGCGAGGCTTGTCCGGCGTCCGCTCGGTCCACTCGTCGGCGGCCTTGCGGGCGCAGGCGACCGCGGCGCGGTTGATCTCCTCGACCATCTCCAGCGGAAGGTCGAACTCGACCATGCCCACCGGGCTGGCCCCGAAAGAATTGGTTTCGACGATGTCGCTGCCGGCTTCGTAATAGGCCGCGTGAATCGCCGTGATTTTCTCGGGGTGCGTCAGACAGAGGATGTCGGAAAAGTTCTTCAGATCCTTGTGGTGATCGGCAAACCTTTCCCCCCGTACGGCCGCTTCGTCCAGCTTCAGCCGCTGGATCATCGTGCCCATGGCTCCGTCAAGAAGCAGGATTCGCTCGCGGACGAGTTCGGAGAGTTGAGTTTCGGTCGTGGTGGCTTGAAGCATGTTTCCTGGCGGGTCGGTGTTCTCGGGGACGCCCAATGAGCCCCATTGTGGCGTCGGCGGATCCGTATCTTCCTCGCGATCGGGCCGTGAAACAAGCCGAACCGTCAGAAGCGGCCCGTTTCAACCTTGCCCGTGTCGATTCGGATTGGCTATTCCGCACATTCTTCCAGACCGGCACAGATGGTTTAAACGTCATGGCCCGAAAGGTCGATTCAGACAAAGGTGACCACCAGAATTGCAAAAGTCGCAGGATGAAACCATGACCGCTTCGTCGTCAGACCAAAACGGACAACGAAAAAGCAGCGATCACCCCGTCGCGCCGCAACCTCCGACTTTGTTCCGGCTGCGCCGGATCGTCGCGTCGGATTCGGATCGTTCGGACCACTCGCCCGGTGCCCAAGAGGTATCCGGCGACCAAGAGGTATCCGGCGCCCCCGAGGCGAAAACGGAACTGGTGTCAGACGCCGTGAAGGCTGCCCGGCCGTCGCCGGCGGAACCGATTCGCGCGGAAAGTGCCCAGGAACCCACCTTCGAAGTTCGCTTCGACCCACCCGAAAATGGCGTGCCGGCCAAACACGAAAAACCTGCGAGCCAGCCGGATCGGCCGTACGAGTACCAACACGCCACGGTTTCGTCGACACGTCGGGCCGCTCAGACTCGGCCCGTCCCGGCGGCCGCCGAATCGCCGCATCGCCGGGCGAACTGGCGGGGCAAGATCGGCAGCAAGTCGATCGTCGGCGGGCTGTTTTTGCTGATCGCCGTGACCACGTATTTCGCTGGACATCGCGAGCCGCCACGAATCGATTCCGACCGGGACGAATTGGCTCGGATCGATTCGCCGAATGCGTCGGCGAAGACCCCTTCGCCGAACCGGGACGCCCGACGAAGCGCGTCGACGCTCAAGGCATCGGAGAAATCAGACGCTTTCACCTCCGAACCGGTTTCCCAGGCTTTCGCGCGTCGAGAACCGATCGAGGCACCGACGGAACAACCGACCGAGACGCCCCCGACCGCCGCGTCGGTGCCGGACCGCGACGATTCACCCGCCGAGGTGGCAGAAAGCGCCGAAGTGGCAGAAAGCAAGGCGATCGTCGACGAACAAAGCCGGGCAACCGACCGATCCCCCGTTGATGAGATGCGGGATCCGATTTCAATCACCCAGCCGGCCGCCGAAACGTCACCGCCGGCCGCCGAAGCTTCGCCGCCGACCGTCACGTCGACACCCCGGGGCATCGCGGACTGGTCCCGCTATCTGCCGGCGGACGAGTCGACGTTGTCGGCTCCGCTGGCCTCCGCCGCCGCGGCCGCCCCGAGCCCGCCGTCATCTGCTGCCGGTTTGACCGCGACGACGCAGACGCCGAACGATCCCTCGGTGAACTATCCGAACTATTTCCCAGGCGGTTCGCCCGAGGCCGATCCGGAACTGTTCAACATGGGATTGTCGGTCCAGCCGACGGCGAACCCGAGCGACGGGTATGCACCGACCTTCGACGCCGCCGATTCGAGAACACCCCGCACGGCCACGAATCCTTACCTGAACGGGCCTTACGCGAGCGATCCGACCATCCTTCGCTGAGTCTGTTTTTTTCCATTCCGCCATCGTCCCTCTTTCTTCGAACACGGTCATCATGAGCTCCATCGACCAAGCTTTCGTCAAAGCCTTTGCGCGACGACAAACCGCCGACGTCAACACGGCCGAGAACGACGTTCAGATTCCCGCGACGAAACGAGCGGCCGTCCAAGTCCAACCGTCGCGACCGGTCGAACGACCGAAGACGCCCTCGATGCGGGTGGACCCGTCCGTCGCCGACACCACATCGGTTTGGATCGATCCGATCGAAGACCGAATCTTGAAAGCCCAACACCCCCACGAAAATGTCGTCCCACGACCACGCTTCATCGACCGACAAGGCCCGACGTCACCGGCGGACGGCCAAAGCCCGGTGTCGCCGGCACCGGTCCCCGCCGGGCGGGTGAGCGACGAACAGAAAATCGGTCTGTCCGTCGATTCGGCCACCGTCAGTTTCGATCAAGCGACGGCGATCGATTTCCCCAGCGAGTACGCCATCGCTTCTTTCACGACCGACCTGTACGCACCGGCGGACAAAATTCAACGGGACCTGGAGAACAGGCTCGCCGGCCCCGTCGGTAAAACCGCAGCCCCCGCAAAGGCAGCCCCCGCGCCGGCCGCCTCGCAGCCCGTTTTTCGCTTCACCGGCATCAAGCCTCACAACCCGAAGCCTGCACCGGAGTCGGCGGGCACGAAAGCCGCCGCGTCGCCGCCCCCGGTCGAATCGTCCGGCCGGCCGGCCGTAACCTCGGACCACGACGAATTGCCGGCCGATCAGGCGTCGCAGAAGCAACCGGAGAACAGAATCGACCCGGCCGAGCCCGCCGACACGAGGTCGCCGGCGAGCGTCAACGAACCACCCGCGGAATTCAACGCCGCTTGGGAAATCGACGCCTTGGACATTCCCGACACGGTGGCGGAGTTGTTTTTTGATGATGCTCTGTTCGAATCCATCGGGGATCACTTGGCGAGAGCCGTCGATGGCGGATTACGATCGGCCCTTGTCGCCAGCGACAAGGCGGGCGAAGGACGCAGCACCGTTGCGTTAGGAATTGCCCTGGCGGCCGCGGCCGCGGGCGTCAAGGTTCTGCTGGTCGACGCGGATTTTGCCGATCCCACGCTGGCCGATGGACTGCGTTTGGATCTCGATCGAGGCTGGGACGACGCGGCGAACGCCGACATTTCTTTCGACGAGGTCGGCGTGTTTGCCGGCGAGGATCAAATCACCCTCTTGCCGCTGCTGCCCGCCGCAAAAGGCGAATCGAAAGACGCCGACGACTTGGCGGACAAGCTGGAGCGTTTGATCGGGGACATGTCGCGTCACTTCGATCTGGTCATCATCGACGGCGGCGTCGGCGGTGCCGGCCTGCCACGGAAAACCGAGACGATCGAATCCGCATTTATCGTACGCGACGCCCAAGCCACGTCGGCGGATGAAATCAACGCCCTTGCCAAGCGTCTGATGCGAGCGGGTGTTCGCGGCATCGGTGTGATCGAGAACTTTGTCCAGGATTGATCAATGTACGAAAACTTTTTCCGCATGACGCGTCGCCCGTTCGAAAACTTCGGTGACGAATCCGCGTACTACCCGTCCGAAATTCATCAAACGGCAATCCTCAAACTCCGCTACGCCATCGAGGCACGTCGTGCCGCGGTGGCGATTTGTGGCGACAGCGGAATCGGCAAAACGATGCTGGTCGATTTGTTGGCCAAGCAGTTGCCGGACGAACTTTCGCCGGTCACGCGAATCGTCTTCCCGCGGCTCGATGGGGATCAGCTGCTCGGTTACCTGACCGACAAGGTCACCCGAACGCGTGGCGACGCGGCCGAGCCACCACGGCTGACGCTGGCTCGTCTGGAATCTTTTCTGGAAGAGAACACCGCGAGTGGCAAACACGCGATCGTGATCGTCGACGAAGCCCACCTGTTGGACAGCAACACGCAATTGGAAACGCTGAGGTTGTTGCTGAATCTGACCGGCAAACGGGCCGAGGCGGAAGCCGCGTTGACGCTGGTGCTGGTCGGACAATCCATCTTGCTCAGTCTGATCGAACAGAATGCCTCGCTGGACGAACGCGTCTCGGAAAAATGTTTGCTCAAACGTTTCTCGGCCGAACAAAGCGCCGCGTACGTCCAACACCGTTTGAAGTCGGTGGGCTGCGAACTTTCGAAAGTGTTCGCCATCGATGCCGTCGATCGCCTGCACGCGCGATCGCAAGGCATCCCACGTCGACTCAATCGCCTGGCGGACATCGCCCTGATGGTCGCGTTTGCCGAGGAAGCTTCACGCGTCACCGCCGAACACATCGAAGGCGTCCATCAAGAATTGGTCGCGACGCCCTAGTCGAAAACGCGACGCCTTATCGATCCAAAAACTCCGTCGCCACGACGAGCGTCTGATCGACGGCTGACATCAGTTCCCGACAAATCGGCTCGGCCTGTGCTTTGGTTTCCGCCTGCTGCAGTCGGCCGGCCAAGGCTCCGACGGGACCGGCTCCGACCGACAACGACGCGCCCTTGAGCGTGTGAGATTCCCGACGGATCGCGGAAAGGTCGTCTTCGTCGACCGCTCGCGCCAAGGCTTCGGCCAATTGTCTGGCTTCGTCGCTATAGACTTTGACCAGTTCCGTCAACAGGTCTTCGTTGCCGCCCACGGTTTCGCGGGCGTACGCCCAGTCGAACCAAGGCGACCCGGCATCGCTCGGGGTCGGAAGGTCACCGTCGGCGGGCCGCGGCCTTTCGGGATCAGCCGTCGTCGACGTTTCCTCGTGGGTTGGCCGATCCTCATCGGCCGACGGAATCACTCCGGCCAATTTCTCCCTCAGCGTCTCGATGCGGATCGGCTTGGCAATGTATTCGTCCATCCCGGCATCCATACAACGTTGACGGTCGCCTTTCATCGCGTGGGCCGTCATCGCGATGATCACTTGATGCTCCGACGTGTCGGCTTCCCTTTGGCGGATCGCTTCGGTCGCCGCGATGCCATCCAAAACGGGCATCTGAACGTCCATCAAAACGACATCGAACGTCGCCTCTTCGAGCCGCTCGATGGCTTGCCGGCCGTCCCCGGCGATGGCGACGTCATGGCCGTCGGCGGTCAAAACTCCGACCGCCAATTTTTGGTTGATTTCGTTGTCTTCGACCAGCAAGATCCGCAAACTCCGAACGTCCACCGATGAATCGGTTTGCGAATAGCTTGCGATGTCCTCAGGAGCCGACACGCCGAGCGTCCGCACGATCGAATCGAACAGTTCGGACTGCTTGACCGGCTTCATCAAGCGGTCGCTGACGTGAAGCCGCTTGCCTCGTTCCAGATCCCCGTCACGACCGCCGCTGGTCAACAGGATCACCGGCGTGTCGCGGAATCGGTCATCACCCCGCAATCGTTCGACCAGATCGAACCCGCTCATTTCGGGCATGTTGACGTCGCTGATGATCAGCTCGATCGCTTGACCAGGTTCTTCCGCGGCGCTCAGCGCTTCCATTGCACTCCGGCCGGACGATGCAAGGGTCGGAAGGATGCCCCAGTTGGAAAGCATCTCGTGCAGGATTTTGCGGTTGGTTTCGTTGTCGTCGACGACCAAGACTCGCGTCCCGCCCACGACCACCAATCCTCGGCGATGTTGGTCTTCGCTGTCTTCATCGGCGGCTTTGAATCGCGCCTCGAATCGGAACTCGCTGCCGACGCCGGGCTGACTGGAGACGATGATCTCGCCGTGCATCAGTCTGACGAGCTGTGACGAGATGGCCAAACCCAATCCCGTGCCGCCGAAACGCCGCGTCGTCGAAGTGTCAGCCTGCTCGAACTCCTTGAAAATCGCTTCGCACTTGTCCGGTTCGATGCCGATTCCGGTGTCACGCACGCGGAACCCCAAGACGACATCGTCGGCGGCATCCGAAAGCAATTCGACTTCGGCGACCACCTCACCGTGATCGGTGAACTTGATCGCATTGCCGACCAAATTCACGACGACTTGACGCAGTCGTGTCGCATCGCCGACGACGTAACGCGGCACATCGGGATCGACGCGAAAAGCCAGCTCCAGTTTTTTCGCGTGTGCCTTCAGTCCCAGCGTTTTCATCGTGTCGCCGAGGCTTTCGCGAATGTCGAACGTGGATTCCTCGAATTCCAGCTTGCCGGCTTCGATCTTGGAGAAATCCAAGATGTCGTTCAGGATCGACAACAAAGATTCGCCGGCCTCCTGAACCATGGACAGAAAGTTCCGCTGGGTCGCATTCAGCTTGCTGTCCAAGACCAAGTCGGTCATGCCGATGATCGCGTTCAGCGGCGTCCGAATTTCGTGGCTCATGTTCGCCAAAAAGTCGCTTTTGGCGCGGTTGGCTTTGTCGGCGATTTCTTTGGCTTCCAGAATCTCGCGATCCACTTTCTTGCGGTGTGTGATGTCGTGTCCGATCCCGACGACGCCGATGGCCGCACCGGATGGCGCCGATGGAGTCGCGTCGTCCGGCGTGTCACACGCGTCGTGTTCGACCGTGGCGGCGAACAGCGGCACCTTGGTCGTCAACAAGCACAGTTCCTTTCCCTCGGCCGAAAAATGCGATTCTTCACGGTCGACCAACGGTCGTCCCGACCGCATCACGTTCTGATCGTCGGTGACGTAATCGCAGGCCAAATCCGGCGGCGCGAAGTCGTAGTCGGTCTTGTCGATCAATTGATCGACCGATTCCAAGCCGAACATCTTCAACAACGCGGCGTTGGCGGTCACGAATCGCCCCGATCGATCTTTGACGTAGATCAAATCGGGCACGTTGTTGATGATCGTCTTGAGCAGATCGCGTTCGCGTGCGAGTTCCCGTTGCGCGATGATTTGCTCCGTGACGTCGCGAGAGATGCCGAAGGTGCCGACGACTTTTCCTTTCTTGTCCTTCAACGGCACCTTGGTCGTGCTGCACCAAGTCTCTTCGCCGTCGGGATAAGTCTCGTGTTCGATCTCCGCCAAGATCGGTTGCCCCGTTTCCATGATGCGGCTTTCGTCCGAGTGAGCCTTCTTGGCATGTTCGGACGCGAAAAAATCGGCGTCCGATTTGCCCAACGCGTCGGCGGGATCACTCAGCCCCAGTTTGCCGGCGCAGCTCCGGCTGAGCCGGATGAATCTGCTTTCCACGTCCTTGAAGTAAACCGAGTCGGGGACGGCATCGAGCAGCGTGGTCAGCAGATATTTTTCGTACTCGATCTTCTGTTCGGTGTCCTTCTGACTGCTGACGTCCCAAAACATGGCTTGGACGCCGGCGACGTTGCCGTCGGCGCCGTGGACGGGCGCTTTCCAGACTTCGACGTAAATCTGTCGGCCGTCGGCGGCCTGATGCCGCTCGATCTCATGACGAAGCTCGCCGGCGGCCATCACGTCGCGATCATCGGCGACATATTTCCTGGCCAAGTCCGCCGGAAAAAGCTCAAAATCCGTCTTGCCGATCACCTCATCGGGCGCCCGCCTCAACTGGTCACACGCACGCTGGTTGGCATAGACAATCTTGCCCTCGGCGTTCTTGCGCAAGACGCTCAGCGGAAGGCTCTCGACCAGAGAACGATAGATCGCCTCGGATTCCTCGAGCGATTTTTCCAGTCTCCGCCGCTCTTGTTCCAGAAGCTGTCGATCCGAGCGTTCGTCGTCCTGTTCCGGCCCGCCGTCGGCCTGGTCGCTCGGTCGCTCGAAAGGTTCCGTGTTCGCCATCGTTTGAAGCCGCCTCGTCGCGTTTCGCGTTCGTCGGAGGAACGCTTGGCAAAAATTTCATCATAGTCGAATCTCGCTCGTGGGCGTTTGGGGGAAACTCGACTCAAAGTGGCCGATGCCGCACCACGACCCCCAAAGGTGCCTGTACCATTAGGCGTTACGATCTCGGTGCCACCTGACGACGCGTCGGTCCGCTTTTGTCGGCGGTCCGCTTGGCCAACACCTCGAACCGCTCCCTCATCTGACCCGATCATGGCTCGCGTTTTTGAAATCCTGATTGTCGACGACAGTCCGACTCAACTGCTGTTGATGAAAGGGATCCTGGATCGACACGACGATCTCCACGTGCGAACCGCGCGGAACGGTCGCGAGGCGCTCGAGACGGTCCAGCAAAACTCGATCGATCTTGTGCTCTCGGATTTGCAGATGCCGGAAATGGACGGTCTGGAACTGGTCCAAGCGGTCAAGCTGTCGGCGCCCAGGGTCCCGGTCATTTTGACGACCAGCCAGGGAAGCGAAGAAATCGCGGCAAAGGCCTTGCAACAAGGCGCGGCCAGCTACGTCCCCAAACGTCAGATGTCGACCGAACTTCTTTCCACGATTCGCCAAGTCCTGGATCTTGCCGAATCCGATCGCAAACGTGAAGACGTGTCGAAATGCGTCGTCGCCAGCTCGTTGCGGTTGTGCTTTGCCAACGACGAAACGCTCGTTCCGGGCATCATTTCCCGATTGGAACAAGCGCTCGTCGAATTGGACTTGTTCGACGAAGGCGAACGGATGCAAATCAGCATGGCTTTGGATGAAGCCATCTTGAACGCGATGATTCACGGCAACCTGGAGGTCTCCTCCGAACTCCGTGAAGTGGACGACGGCGAACCTTACCGCGAACTGATCAACCAGCGGGCGTCCCAAACGCCCTATCAAGAGCGACGCGTGAAAGTGGATTTGGAAGCCACCAAACAGTCCGTCGAATTCGTGATCGCCGACGAAGGCCATGGCTTTGACGTCTCGTCGTTGCCTGACCCCACCGACCCGGCGAATCTGGAAAACGTCAGCGGTCGCGGCCTGCTGTTGATTCGCGCCTTCATGGATACCGTCGAGCACAACGACAAAGGAAACCGACTGACGCTTCGCAAACAAATCAACGGACAGCCTGCGGACGATTAGGACACGATTTCCGGCACGATCCGACCGTGGACGTCGGTCAATCGCATGTCCCGTCCGCCGAAGCGAAACGTCAACCGGCGATGATCGATTCCCAGTTGATGAAGCATCATGGCGTGCAGGTCGTGGATTTGCAGCGGGTTCTCGATCGCGTGGTAACCGTACTCGTCGGTCGCACCGTAGGTCGTGCCGCCGCGAACGCCGCCCCCGGCCAGCCAGATGCTGAACCCGAACGGGTTGTGATCCCGACCGTCGGTCCCTTGGGCGAACGGCGTCCGGCCGAACTCGCCGGCAAACACGATCAAGGTTTCATCCAGCAGCCCTTTGCGATCCAAGTCATCGATCAACGCGGCGATCGGTCGATCCACGGCTTTCGCGTTCTCCGCATGACCCTTGCGGAGCCGTTGATGCTGGTCCCAACGATCGTTACCGCTAGTCACCGGGCACGTCAGTTCGATGAACCGCACGCCCCGCTCGATCAAACGCCTCGCTAGCAGACACTGACGGGCATAGATCGCTTGGGGTCGGTAAGGATCGTCGATGCCGTAGGCCCGAGTAACAGATTTCGGTTCACCGCCGAGGTCCGTCAACTCCGGCACGGCCGATTGCATGCGAAAGGCAAGCTCGTCGTTCTTGATCGCCGCCTCCAACGCATCGGGCTGACCGAGTCGATCGGACAAACCGCGATCGAGTCGCCTCAGCAGTTCGCGTTTCCGATTCACCAAGGATCCGCCCGCGGACGTCCCCAAGTTGGCGATCGGCGTGTCGCCCGGCGCGAACAGCGACGCTTGATGACTGGCCGGCAAAAAACCGCTGCCAAAATTGTCCAGGCCGCCCGGCGGCGTCAATCCGCCGTTGAGGACGACGAACCCCGGCAACTCCTCCGCTTCACTTCCCAAACCGTACGTGACCCATGCCCCCATGCTCGGCCGACCGACCTGTCCCAGACCGCTGTGCAAAAAATAATTCGCGCTGGTGTGTTCGCTGAACCCGCTGGTCATGCTGCGGATGACGCACAACCGATCGGCATGCTTGGCAAGATTCGGAAACAATTCGCTGATGGGCAACCCGCTTTCGCCGTGACGGTGAAACTTCCAGGGACTGCCCAGTGTTTTCCCGTTGTTGTCGAACTGCGTTTTCTCCATCTTCATCTTGAACGGCAAACCGTCGTCGCGTGTCAGCATCGGCTTGGGATCGAACGTGTCCATCTGACTCGGACCGCCGTCCATGTACAAAAAGACGATGCGTTTGGCCCGCGGCCGATGATGAAGCTGGACGTTCCCCGATGCTGCGGCGCGAAGGGCCGTAAAGGCGACGGCGCCGAATCCGCAAGTCGCCGCTTGCAAAATCTTGCGCCGCGACAGGATCGAATCGTGATGTTTAGCGAACAAAGATGAATTCCTTGGTATTGACCAGCACGTCAGCCAATTCGCGAATCGCCGCGGATCGGTCCTCGGCCTGCTCCAGAAAACCTTGCATCAGTTCTCCTTCGCTCGGCGTCGGAGTCCGGCCGAGACACTGTCGAAACATCTGATCGATCAATTCCGAATCGCTCCACGCGTCCGACGTCCTCAATCGCTCGGCCCAAACGTCCAACAGGTCATCGACCATCGGATCGTTCAGCATCGCCAAGGCCTGGGCGGGCACGTTGGATCGGTTGCGGCGACCGACCGTCGTCGACGGTGGCGGCGTATCAAAGGCCAACAGAAACGGCGACAAAAAATTGCGTCGCACTTGCAAGTAAAGGCTTCGACGACCGTCGCCGTCGACAGGTCCGCTCGATCCGGGACGCCCGCGACCGGTCATGAAGGGTGTCAAATGAATCGGCACGCTCGGCCCGCCGATTCGGTCGTCCAAGTGACCGCTGATCAAAAGCAACGCGTCGCGAATGGCCTCGCCTTCCAACCTCCGCAACGAATACCGGGCAAATCGTTCGTTGTCCGGATCGTCGTTTCGCATCGATTCGTCGGCCAAAGAATCACTGGCAAAGGTTCGTGACAAGACCATGTCGCGGATCACACGTTTCATCGACCAACCGCCGTCGACAAAATCGCTTGCCAAGTGATCCAGCAACTCCGGATGCGTCGGCGGCTGACCCAAGACGCCGAAATTGTCACAAGACGCGACCAAACCACGCCCGAAAACGTGATGCCAAATTCGATTCACCGCGACTCGTGAGAACAACGGATTCGACGGACCGGTCCAGCGGCGAGCCAAATCCAGTCGGTCACCGCCGGCCGACGCGTGCGGCGGAGAGGATTCCGACAAAGCGGTCAAGTCGCCACGCGGGACAACATCACCCGGCGAATGGACGTCACCGCGAATCGCCAACGGCAAGTCACGACCCTGCAGCGGCGCCGAGACAAGGACCGTCGCGGGACGCGGCACGCGATGACCGGCATCCGTCACCCGCAGATAGTCGTCAACGGCGGCGACGCTTGATTCGCCGCCCGACTGCCGGGTCACGATCTCGGAAAGACGCACCGGGGACCGTCGCGGCGAGGCGAATGCATCATCCGGCGCGGCAGACGATGCGCTTGCAAACACGCCGGCCAACCCGACCCAGCCTTCACCCGCATCGACGACTTCCAGATGGGCCGTGTGCCCGATGTAGTGATGAAGGTCGCCGCTTTGAACATGCCAATACCAGACGCTGTCGTCTTCGGGCGACTCGGGTCGGAACCGCGTGTCCTTGAACAGTAATTTGTGATAGTCGGCCATGAAGTAACCGTCGATCACGAGGCGAATCTCGCCGCCACCGTCACCGGCGACGCGATAGATCAAGTTCGGCTGCTCGATGACGAAGGGCGGCGACCGCCAAACGCCCCGCGCCGCTTTTCCCAGTGGCCTCGAATCCAGCCAAGCTCCGGGCTGACTTTGCAATCGGACGCCTTGCCCGTCCTGCATCGCCACGATCGTTTCTTTTTCACGCTGCTCAAAAGCCCATCCCTCGGCGTTGCTACCCGCCGGCCAACCGTCGCTGAAATCGAACAACCAATCCGCTTCGAATTTGCTTTCGGAAGACGGTTCGTCGTGAACGGCACGGCCCGACAAGTCATCGCGGCCCGACAAGTCATCGCGGCCGACGGAGTCAGACAACGCCGCGTGCGACTTTCGACAAGCCTGCATCCAGCGATCGAAACGTCCGTCACGATCTTGCCAACCGAGACTTCGCGTCGTGCCGTGCAGCAGGCCCGACAAGGCGTAATAGTCCGCTTGGGAAATCGCATCGAACTTGTGATCGTGACAACGCGCACAGGCGATCGTCATGCCGAGAAAGGTTTTGCCGGCGACATCGATCTGGTTTTCCACGCGAACGGATTGATCGTCTTTGACATCCACCGGTGCATGAACGGCTTCCCCCAACCACCAAAACGCGCTGCCCGGCTTCGTTCGGTCGGTCCCGTCGACGCGGTCAACTCGCGGCGTCGGCAACAGGTCGCCCGCCAACTGCTCCGCGGCGAATCGGTCGTAGGGCAAATCATCGTTCAACGCGGCGGTGACCCAGTCGCGATACCGCCACGCCTGCGGGATCGCGTAATCGAATTCGTGTCCGTAGGTTTCGGCATAGCGGACCAAATCCAACCAATGACGTGACCAGCGAACACCCATTCGCGGATCGGCCAGTAAGCGATCGACGACTCGGCGTTTCGCATCAGGCCGTGTTTCGACACCGAACGCATCGATCTCCGCCGGGGTCGGCGGCAGCCCGGTCAGGACAAAGTGAACGCGACGAAGCCAGGTCGCCCGATCGGCCGGCGGCGCCATCGACAGATCCGCCGCCAGGGCATCCTGCCGGATGAAGGCATCCAACGCGTTTCGCGTCTCCTCGTCCGCCTCGGGCACCCGGGGCTGATTAACCGGTCGCCAAGCCCAGTGGGTCGCGCGGCGGTGCTGCAAGTCAAAACCTTCCGGCGTCGCCCCTTCGTCGGGCCACCGGGCGCCCTCGTCGATCCAGCGACGCAGGATCGCTTGTTGTCTCTCGGACAGCGGCCCGTCCGGCGGCATGTCCAAGCCGCCTTGGTAGGAGATCGCTTCGATCAGCAGGCTCGAATCCGGGTCACCCGGCACGACGACGCCGGCGTCTGCGAAGTGCCCGGCTGAATCCAACCGCAGGCCCCCGCCGGGATCGTCGGTCGCATCGCTGTGACAAGCGAAACATTGGGCGGCGAGCAACGGCCGGACCTGTCGCTCGAAAAACTCGGTGTCACCGGCGTCGGCCGACGAGGCACCGGCAGCAATCATCATCCACCCGATCACGGAGAACGCGACGGCCGAGGGCAGGGCAGGGGACTTCACGAAAGGCGAGTTTGACATGCCCTCCAGTGTAGCATCGACGGCAACATCCAGATCGATCAGCCGATCGGGCTACCGTCTTCAAAATCAGCCGCCGCGCGCTAGCACCCGGTTCCATCAGCCGAAGTGCGCTAGCACCCGGTTCCATCAGCTTGTAAGTGCCGTGGAAACCATGAGGCGGATTGTGTGCGATTTGTGCCGCGAGAACCGGACGCTAGCGCGTGTCGGCTGATAAAACCGCCAACCATCAGCCGAAGTGCGCTAGCACCCGGTTCCACATCAACCGCCGTGCGCTAGCACCCGGTTCCATCAGCCGCCGTGCGCTAGCACCCGGTTCCATCAGCCGCCGTGCGCTAGCACCCGGTTCCATCAGCCG
>CAYVRC010000014.1:34189-53001 GCA_964453205.1 uncultured Pirellulaceae bacterium
GTGTCGGCTGATAAAACCGCCAACCATCAGCCGAAGTGCGCTAGCACCCGGTTCCCACATCAACCGCCGTGCGCTAGCACCCGGTTCCATCGACTTACTTACCCAGCAAAGTAGAACTCAAACGCGAACTAGAAAAGATCGAAGCCGAGATCGACGACTTCAGTCCCGCTCGGGAAATGATTGTCGTTCGTATTGTGTTCATGTTTGACCTCCGTTCAGGACGGTTCTCTTCCACTTACACTTGCCGGTCAGCAGTGGCGGTATAAGGCTCTTCCGATGAATTTGTCGACGCGCCGCGTCACGTCGAGTGTCCTGAGGATGAAGCGAAAGCCCAGCGTGTTTCCTGGGCCAAGCGTCGGAGCTGGAAAGAAACCGCGACGATAGATCACCGACTCGTAAAACTGCCCGAGCCGAATCAAACCCACGAATCCGGCTGACGAGGTTCCCAGTAAGGGGCCGGCGATACCAGCGACCGGAAAGAACGTGACAGCCGGCGCCACCGCCGACCGCAAACATCGCTGACTGGCACCTCTCTGCTTTAGCGGGTCGCGCCCGCCGCGGCGTGTGCGGTCGGTGGGGACTTCAATCGCATCACCGAATTCAATGATCACTTTCGTCGTGCCCGAACAGGAAACGTCTTCGCATCGTGCGAGAACACCCCTGAACGATGTCGACTTCGGCGGGATCGATGACTTCGCAGCGGGCTTTGCCAAACCCGGCTGGCGAAGCCACCTTTCACGGCACCGAATCAAGAAAACCCCCCATAACAAGCCGACTCACCCGTGAAGTTTGTCGGCAAAACTCACGCCGGCGTGCCCTGCACCCCATCCGCGTCCCCGTCCTGTCCCCGCAGGTCCTCTAGAAAAGGGCCCCGGAATTGTTTCAAAGGGGTTGACCTGGGGGGGGTGCTCGCCCCTACAAATTACTGGGCCTCAGATCTACTCGGCTCCAAGGAAATCGGTTCCATGAAACTCGTGTACGTAGCGTCCTGTTGTTTTTTTGCATTTGCAGCGTCTTTGCGCGGGGAGGAGGTCGAACCTATCCAGGTGGTGCTGCAAGAGAAATCGCCCAGAATCTACGAGGGTAACCTGCATGTGGGCAGTCTGGAACGATCCGAAGAGCGACACCTAGAACTCCGGCTCATCAATCCGAAAGGGAATGGCAACATAACTCTGGGCCACCCGACTGGATCCTGTGGCTGCATTGAAATCTCAGTGAGCGACACGGAGATTCCGGCCGGAAGCGACATTGAAGCGACGCTGAAGCTCCGTGTCGACGCCACTGGAAATGCTCCGCAATGGAAGCAGTTCGTAAGCTTTGATCCAGACGCGAACGGACTCGGCTCGGTTGTGAAAATCATCATATCGAGCGACATTTCGGGGTTGCTTGCTTTTGATAAAGAGGATTTCGTGATTCAGGTTGCTGACACGAAAGGCAAAAGGGGACCAAATGGGGAACACCCAGGCCATGCGATTCATCGAGAGCTTGGGTTCGTCGCGACAGCACCAGTGACAATCTCTTCGTTAATTGTAAGGGTGCAAGCTGAAAGAATTAAATGCGAGGCAGTCATTCGCCAAGCTGGCTCATCCAGAGGAGTGGTCGAGCTCAAGATTGACCCGGCGACGATTCCAGACGAAGGCGAAAGGTTCGCTGTATTTATTGAAGATGAGATGCACGTCAATCGAGCAGCTGCATTTGGCTCGATCGTTCGGCAGAAGCCCATCTCCGTGCTTCCGAAAAATCTTAGATTCACCGCAACAGGTGGGGAAAGCCTTGAAGCGAATGCTTTAATCGTTCGCCTTTTCGCTGGAGACGAGGATCCTACAGCGGAAAGAAAAGGGGCAAGGTCTACGCCGCCAACAGTTGATGCGAGCATTGGTGGTGGGAAAGCCAAAGTCACCGTTCTTTCTTGCAATGAGTCAGTTTGCCGCGTCCGTGTGCGGGTCACAAAATCTCACATGGAACGTGCAATGGAACACCTTCATGAAGCCGCAAAGCATCAGGTTGCGTGGAACATCTCGTGGCACGATATGATCGAGCGCCCAAAGTCAGACATCACACTGGTATACCAATGACTGCGCATTTGAACATGTATCTTGTGAAACACATTCCTGCCCTTCCTATTTGGAGATTACGATGCTGAAGTTATTTTCCCGCTTGTGATTGCTATGACTTACCTCGTCTGCCCGCCGATGGTAAGCGGTCAAGCAAATTGTTGGTATATCACGGGAACAGACTGCTCAACGGAAACGACCACGATTCCCAGTTGGTGTTCCTTGACGCCCTGCATAGACGGTGCATGCCCCGGGCTCGCGGAGGATCGGACGTTCACGCCGCAACTGTTTGACATGGGCATGTCGGGAAGCGGAGACTACACTGGAACGTCCATTAGCGGACAGGTAAAGTGCTCGATAAAACGCTCTTGCAACAATGGCTGCGCCGTCAAAAATGGCGCCAATAGAGGCAAAGACAATGGCACCCCAATTCTTACTGATCCCGCCGCGACCGAGTACGAGACGTTTTTTGATGAATTTGGAACCGGCTATTATTGCGGTGGCGGTTATGGCTGATGACCTTTCAACTTAACGGGCTGGAGCGATCCATGCAGTTTTGGGGACTATGTATGCTGACGCGGCTCATGCTCCCGTTTCAAGTCAACTCCTAGAGTCGAGCCAATCCCATTTTAATGTCAAAACTGAAATTCCAATCGGGCTTCCGCCACAGCGGCCGAGCCCGACGACATATTTTCACGGTGTCGTATCTTTTGGCGTCCATGACCCATTTTTCCTGCGGACATGCTGCGGACCCGCAGGAGACAAAAACCGTGGTTAGTGAGTCCTCGGTGATTGCAGCGTCATACCTTCAAGCGCTACTGAGCAACAATAGTTCATTAAAGAGTTTTGAGGTTCAATTTCGGCACGAATCGCTTGGACAGTCGTCAGATGGTGCGATCACTACCAAGGTGGCGGTTTGTCGCTTAATTCGAAGTTCCACTAAGGATTCGTATCTGTCGATCACTGCATACTCAGATGACAATTGGGGTGATGACGGCAGAGTGTCGGCTAAAAACCATGCTGTAATGGGCGGGTGCTTTACGAAGAATCATCCTACATTTTTGATCGACAGACACGGATTTCGCCGCCTCAAGGTAGTCGACCAGCGGACACTGATGCGTGTTTTTCGAATCCCTACATTTCTCGCGGTGGGGCTGAACTCATTTCCCGACCTTGCATCGGATGAGGACGAAACTCAACGATTTTGGACGAGAGTGTCTGTGGCAGGACCCAATCTTAAGTATCGAGCTTTGCAGGATCGTAAAGTGATGATCGGACTCACGGTCGGTCGAGAGCGCATCGAGTCGATCAACTACCATTGGGTGTTTGACGACAGATTGCTTGTCCCCGAATCGCGTAGTGTTTCAACAATCAATAATGAGACGGGCGAGCGAACCTTGGTTGAGCGATCATCGTTGAAATGGGTGGAAAAGGGATCAGTCATGCTTCCTCTCGCAATTCGAACCACGAGGCTTGTTCGATTTCCGGTTTCAGGAACGAACAATCTGGAGACAATGGAGCACACTTACGACACGGATTTCAACTGGATCAGGGTGAATGTACCAATAGAGGACGCCAGTTTCGATATCACGGAACTGAAGAAGATTGATCTGGACGAGTTCCTGGCAATGGAAACCGCCGATACTGCACCGTAGGCGTTTTCCTTTAAGTTGACATGGGGAAACAAACAGCCACCCATTTTCTGACTTTTTTCCGAAGTCTGACCGACGATCGGTTCACACCAAAGGCAACTTGATCAGATTGGCCGGTCAGTTCGACCTCGATCAACTTTGTTTGGCCGGTGAACACCCGTGACCGCGCGTTGGCCAGCCCGAAAGCACCGGCGGTCCGGTGGAAACATCAGCCTTCGCTCGCCGACAGGGTCAGCGGGTTCTCCGGAGACCCCAACCATTCCCGGCCGTGGCGGGCCGCCTCGCCGGCCACACTCGCCGGTGCCCCCGCCTTCTCGCGGTGAATCGGACGTCCGGCCCCATCAAGCGGCTCCGAGTCGCACGACCGGCGAACAGCGTTTGGGCAGTCATGGAGAATTGGGTAACGGCGGTGCCGCCTCGTCCAAAACTCGGGATCTTCTCACTCGAAAGCGCTCCGAGCCGGAGTGATCAACGTGGACATCCGGAGCGACGACGGGTAACTTTACGTTCCAAAATCGCGACTGCCCGCCTCGACGCGAACGGCAGCACCGAGCCGAATTCATGCGGAGTATTGGCGATAGCAATCAGCCGGCGCGAGCATCGCTCGGGTCTCGAAGCCAACTGCTGGGAAGCTGTCGGTTCAAAAGTTGCCATGACTACCGAACGACCCGCAGGAGGGGAGAGGGGTTCCCCAAACTCCCAGTCGTGCGGATAAAACAGGCTTGAAGTGTGGCGGAATCCGCTGCGACGAAATCGACTTGTACTTGGGAAACCCTGATGAACGACACCTCCGATCGCATCAGCACCGGCATCCCGCCACTGGATGAGATTCTCTACGGTGGCTTGTCTCGCGATCACTTGTACCTCATCGAAGGCATGCCGGGAACTGGCAAGACCACGCTCGCCCTGCAGTTCCTGCTCGAAGGCGCACGGCAAGGCGAAAACGGACTTTACGTCACGCTGTCGGAAACCAAAAAAGAACTCATAGGCGTTGCGCATTCGCATGGATGGTCGCTCGACGGGATCGAAATTCACGAACTTGTCGACACCGAAGCCACCGAAGCCAACCGTTTGCAGTACACCATGTTCGAGCCCGCCGAGATTGAGCTGGGTGCGACAGTGGACGGTGTGATGAATCGCGTGGACGAGTTGAACCCGAAGCGGGTCGTCTTCGATTCTTTGTCGGAGATGCGTCTGTTGGCACAAAGTTCGCTTCGATATCGCAGGCAAATCCTGTCGCTCAAGCAGTCCTTCGTGGGTCGCGGCTGTACTGTCATTTTGCTCGACGACTATTCCGGTTCGGACGATCAGCACTTGCAAAGCATCGCGCATGGTGTGATCCGCCTGGAACATTTATTGTCGGACTACGGCGGAGAGCGTCGGCGGTTACGCGTACTGAAGCACCGCGGGAGTCATTTTATCGGCGGCGTGCACGATATCCGCATTGTTCGCGGCGGTCTGAAAGTGTTTCCTCGCGAGTCGGCGGACAAAGCAATCGAACCCGTGGCGACGCATTTGGTCGCGAGCGGTAACCAAGCATTTGACGATCTGCTCGGTGGCGGCTTGGACACAGGCACCAGCGCGCTGCTGCTCGGGCCGGCCGGCGTCGGCAAATCATCGATGGCGTTACAGTTCGCGATCGCTGCGGCACGCCGAGGTGAAAGGTCGGTGCTGTTTCAATTCGAAGAAAGTCAACAGTCGTTGCTCGCGCGCGCCCACGGACTCGGATTCGATTTGGCGCGGCATGTCGACGAGGGGTTGATCCACATCCTTAATCTGATTCCCGGCGAGATCACGCCCGCTGAGTTTTCAGGGATGGTCCGCGATTGTGTTCGACCGGACGATCACGGTCGCCGCGTCAGCATTGTGGCGATCGACAGCATCAATGGCTATCTCAATGCGATGCCGCACGAAAAGTTCTTGATCATCCAAATGCATGAACTGCTACAGTTCCTCGGTAAACGCGGCATTCTGACATTGGTCGTTGTCGCCCAGCACGGGATGCTCGGCACGGCGATGGGCACGCCCGTCGATACCAGCTACTTAGCCGACTCAGTGGTGTTGTTCCGTTACTTTGAAGCCGGTGGCGAGATCCGTCAAACGATCTCGGTCGTCAAGAAGCGGACTGGACGCCATGAACGAACGATTCGAGAGTTCAAACTGAGCGATAAAGGCGTCGAAATCGGCCCGCCGCTTTCGCAGTTCCGGGGTATCTTGGCTGGGATTCCTGAATTCATTGGCGACCAAGACTCCTTGCTGGCCGAGAAGGATTGCCCTGAGTCATGAGCTCCCCTGACCAATCACAATCCATTGAACTGAAAGACAAAGCCACGCCCTCCGACGAAACACTCGGTCAGCGGGTTGTCGCCTATGCGCCGACTCGTAGAGATGCCCATTTGTGCCAAGAAGTCTTACAGCAGAATCAGATCGCAGTTGCCTGTTGCGAAACCATTGAATCCTTCGCGGTAGCGATCGAAGACGGAGCCGGCGTCGCACTGATCGCCCAGGAACACCTTGATGATCGCGCCATCAACCGCCTGTCACAGGTCCAGTCGAATCAGCCGGCTTGGTCCGAGATTCCGATCTTGGTCTTGTTGCAATCGACCGACATCGGATCGCAAACTTTGCAGAAGGTGTTGTCGCTGCAGCACATGACGCTCATTAGCCGGCCGCTCCGGATTGCGGTATTCATCAATACGGTGCTAGCGAAATTACGAGACCGTCGGCGACAATTCGAAGTCCGCGACCTACTGCTCGAAACGGAACGCTCTCAACGAGATTTACGTCGCGAGGCCAAGCGTCTGGACATGGCTTTGCAAGCCGGCGGGATGGCGGCGTGGGAGTGGAATCGCGATCAGTTGCATTGGTCGCAACCGCTGCGACAGCTCTACGGACTGGACGAAGTTGGCGAGTTTGATCTCGCGCGAATGTTCGATTCCATCATCGAATCGGATCGCGAAACGATCCGGAAGGCTTGGACGCATTCGCTGCAAAGTGATGAAAAGTTCCGTGCGGAGTTCCGAATTCGTCACCCAGCGCTGGGCGAACGCTGGCTCGCGGCGGTTGCCGAACCTGTGAAATCGAAGTCGGGACGAACACTTTGTTACGCGGGTTTGCAGTGGGATATCACCGATCGCAAAAACTCGGAATTGCAACTGCGTCAGTCACACGAGACGTTTCAACGACTGATCAACGACAATCCTCAAGGTTTGTATGTCGTCGATGCGGACATGAAGATCCGCTACGCCAGCAAGGGTGCTCAGCGAGTGTTCGCAAATGTCCGCCCCTTGATCGGCTGTTCGTTTGAGGAAGCGATGAATACGATTTGGCCCAAAGCGTTTGCCGAGGAAGCGGTCGCTCGCTTTCGTCACACACTCGAAACAGGCACACCCTACACGGCACCCACCCTGGTCGAAACACGCGTCGACTTGAATACGATCGAAGCCTACGATTGGTCGATCGAGCAGATCGTGTTGCCGGGCAACCGCTACGGCGTCGTTTGTCACTTTTATGACAACACCCAGCGTCAACACTCCGTCGAGATGCTGAGACAAAGCGAACGCTATTTTCGTGAGATTGCCGATGCGTCGCCTGCGATGCTGTGGGTGACCGATGAGAATCACATGTTTACGTTTTTGTCGAAATCCTGGTACGACACAACGGGGCAGTCCGAAGCGGAGGGCAAAGGCCTCGGCTGGACCCAGGCCACGCATCCTGAAGATCGACAGCGCGCCGGCGATGAATTTTTAGCTGCTGCGAACGCTCGCGAACCGTTCTGGTCTGAATACCGATTGCGATTGGCAGACGGCTCTTACCGTTGGGCAGTGGACGCGGGCCGACCGCGGTACGACGCCGAAGGCAGGTTCCTCGGTTACACCGGCTATGTGATTGACGTCAATGAACGAAAACTTTTTGAACAGTCGCTCGAAGCCGCCAAGCAAACCGCTGAGAACGCGAATCGATCTCGCGGCGAATTCCTGGCAAACATGTCGCATGAAATCCGAACGCCCATGGCCGCGATCTTGGGTCACGCCGATATCTTGAAAGACCATTTGAAAGATCCCGACAACTTACAAATTCTCGCCACCATCCGGCGAAATGGCAATTTCTTGCTTAACATCATCAACGACATCTTGGACCTGTCAAAAATCGATGCGGGCAAGATGGAGATCGAGAACGAACAGGTACGACCCGATGGCTTATTGGCGGATGTTTGTTCGTTGATGGACGTGCGCGCGTCGGAAAAACAGCTGCCGCTGAAGGTCGAATTCGACGGGCCGATCCCGGAGATGATCGAGACCGATGCCGTGCGATTGCGGCAAGTCTTGTTGAACTTAGTCGGCAACGCCATCAAGTTCACCGAAGCAGGCGAAGTAAAAATCATCGTCAGTTATCGTAGCGTGATTCGTCAGGATTCCGATGTCGCGTCCGACGAACTTCAAGGGGGCGGAAGTTCGGTGACATCCACAGCCGGTGACCAATTGATTTTTAACATCGTTGACACCGGCATCGGAATCAAGCCCGAACATCAGCGCACGCTATTCGAACCATTCGTTCAAGCGGACAATACCTCGACGCGATCGTTTGGCGGAACGGGACTGGGTTTGGCCATCTGTCGTAGGCTGGCCCATGCGATGGGTGGAGAAGTGTCACTGGAGAGCGAGTATGGCAAGGGTAGCCGATTCACACTCGCCATCGCTGTGAAAGCTCTTGGACCTCTGGTCGAGCCGAATTTGTCGCTCGAAATCACTGCCGAACAACCTCCGGAAACTCAACCCTTGTCCGCCAAAATTCTGGTAGTCGACGATCGCCGCGACATCCGCTACTTGGCTCAGCATTTCATCGAACGGGCGGGCGGAACCGTGATCACCGCTACCAACGGGCAGGAAGCCGTCGACATCGTTGCCGACGCAAATTCATCTGACGTTGACCTGATCGTGATGGACATGCAAATGCCCGTCATGGACGGTTATGAGGCTGCTGCCGAACTGCGCCGCCGCGGGTGCAAATTACCCATCGTTGCACTTACAGCCAATGCGATGAAGAGCGATCGTGACGAGTGTTTAGCCGCCGGCTGCACCGATTACACGACCAAGCCCCTGGATAGTACCAAACTGATCTCGATCATCCGGCGCCTGACCAAGCAAACCCTCAACGGACGACACGCGGGGACACGGCACTTCGCTCACCTCGCTGTGACCAGACCGAGACGATCGTGACCGACGCTCGAAGGGTGATGCGGGTAAGTTTTCCGGACGGGTGTGCAACGTCACCAAACCGGAGATCCTCTCGGCATGGCAGATTCGGCGATTGCCTTCATTCTTCTACCCTTTCCGCCAATACCGATACATCGTGCTCTCGAACTTCAAAGCATCAGCGACAGCCGTTTCGCGGAAATCGACAAGGAAGTGATGGCCTGTGCCTATGCGACGCACAACCACTTTGACCGTCTGTTCGACGAGCGAGTGTACGAGAACGATCCAAACACCTCGGCATGAGTCTTTGGGTTGAATCAGTCAAAGAGCGTTGGCTCCCAGTTGATCGGTCGCCCGCTGCCGGCTTATCCGGCAGGTAGCCAATTCATGTCGTCTCGAAGTCTCGTTATTGTCCGCTCGTTATCACGCGAAATGGAATTCAGTGGATCAACCTCATTCATGCACTGATTGACACGACCACCGTGACAATCCTCAACGACCCGAACCGAGGGATACAGGCAGGAGAATGTAGGCAAAAGAATGTTCAGTACGCGAAGCATCTTCCCATTCTGTTTCCAATGAAATTTCCCGGGGGCTGTTTTTGCGAGCGTTTTCGCCAGCGGCTTCGCGTTAAACGCAGTCATGCAGCAGCGGCCGGCTATGGTTCAGATGACTCAGGATCAGTGCCGAGTGACTGGTACATTTGCAGCAGAATCGCCAGTTGCTGAACTTTTGCTTTTAATTCAGCTAGGTCCTGTTCGGCTTTGAGAATGTCGTTGACGTCAGGGTCACCCAGGGCGAAACCCTGCCGTGTGTTGTCAGTGAACTCCTTTTGCGCAACAAGCTGCCGTTGGGCAACAGTCAATTGAGATTGCAGCAGTCGGACAATGGTGGCTCGTTCGGCTTCGGCGTCAGCCAGTTGTTTCTTAGCAGCTTCAAGAGTGCGGCGCATCAACGATTCTCCCACAAGCCTCGCCGCCCTTGCATTGTTGATTGCCTCACGGTTCGAGTAAAGGGCAGCTAGCCTCTCCTCCATCCTACGAACTTCTTCGGGATCATCAGCCTTGGCCTTTTCCTTGGCGTCTGCGATTTCTTTTTCAATCGTTGACTGGTTCTTCGTGATTTCGTCGAGCTTTGCCGTTTGCGACTCGAGCTCTCGTTCCAGCGACTCAATTTTGTCACTTCCCTCCCGCAGTCGACGGACGAGATCCGAGACGGGGCCGAACGTTTGGGCGATCGGGTTGTTGGCGGTCGCATCCTGTGTGGTTGGGGCCGGGAGTGGTGGAGTCACTGGGCCGGGCGGGTTCTGTGTTTGCGAAACCGATTGTTCGGAATCAGCCGCATTTGGCACTGGCTCGGAGGGCCACGGTATCAGCGTGCAAACCAGATCGCCTTCCTTGAAGAGCTGCGCCCGGGTCAAATCGGTCACGCGTCCATCGAACGGTGCATTGATCAACAACATCTCCTGTTGTGTCAGCGCTGTATTTAAATCCTCGATACGTTTTTGAGTGTTCGCCAATTCAGCCTGAGCCTTGGCAATTTCGCTTTCGGCCCTGACGACGTCTGCGACCGCCTTCGCCAGTTCGACCTTCGCGCTGTCTATGTCCGCTTGGGCGCGCGTCTCCTGCGTCTCTGCTTCATTTTGCTTATCCGCCACTTCATTTTCGACGGCTTCCAGCATCGCACTGGACTCCCCGACATTGGCCTCTGCTGCTTTGAGCTTTTGCTCTACCTGGAAAAACTTCGCTTGCGAAATCAGTCCCTTCTCAAGTTGGCCGTTCATTTGCTCGTGCTCGGCTCTCAACTGAGCCAACTCCGCCCGATTGGCGCCGATTAGCTGTTTCCTTGCATGAGCCGTGATCAGGGCAGAAGCCACAGCAGTCTCCCCAGCCTCTGCGACACGCTGCTTGACCGTTTCGTATGTCCGAATTTGGTCTTGGGTAGCTTCGACGATGCTTCGCATCGCCTCCAGGTTTCGTTCGCACGACATGTGTCGTTCTGCGGTGTCAGCAGCATGTTGCTTCGCCGATGCCAGTTGTTCTCGCAGTCGCTTTTGCTCGCTGGAATCGATCGGTCGAATCTCTGCGATGCGATCCCCCTGCTTCACCACGGTACCTTCGCCGATCCCTTTGCTCCAGCGGATAACGCCTTTCACGGGCGATTCGATCACAACGCCGCCAGCAGATTTCTTGGTACCTGCCGCGCGCTTCCAAGCGAACTCCCATAATCGCGGGGCATCGGCGGCGATCGACGAATCGGCATCAACCGAGACCGCACCGCGAACGCCGCCACCGTCGCCTTCGCGAAGTGTGATCGAACCGCTCTGCGTGTCGCCGACTTTCCAGCGACCGTTGTAACGTCGTTGCAAGCGAGACCATTCCAATTGCAAGGCTCCTTGCTTTCCGTCCGCATCGGTGAACGCACCTTTGTACCAATTGGCCGCTTCGTCAACCGACGAAAGGGAGACCGACTCCCATGTGTCGCCTTGCCAGCTTCCAGCAATGTCGACTGGCGCGGTCATTTGCAGCGTGATAAAACCCATGGCGGCCAGTAGAAGCAAAGAGACCATCAGCCAAACTCCCGTACGAGAAAAGAAAGAACCTGAGCCCACACCACCGCGGACCCGCTGAGCGTGCGGCGGCGAGGCCGGTGCCGTTGATGTTGAAGGTGCCAAGCTTTGCGGCAGCACGACATGGGTCGGTCGCTGCAAGTGAGCCAAACAGCCTTCGAACAAGTCGACCAGTTCGGCTGCGTTTTGAAAGCGATCGGCCGGATGTTTGGCCATCAAGCGATTGATAATCCGACACAGCCAATCGGGGATGTCCGGATTGATTTCGCGAATAGGCCGTGGGTCATCGTCGGTAATGCGACGGAGGATCCCATACGCCGCCTCGGATCGAAACGGAGGCCGACCGGTACACGCGGTATAGAGAACGCTCCCCAGGCTGAACAAATCGCTGCGATAATCGACCGCTTCGCCACGCGCCTGTTCCGGCGACATGTACTGCGGCGTTCCGGCGATCACACCGGTGCGCGTCATCGACGCATCGTCCATCGCTCGCGCAACACCAAAGTCGGTGATCAGCAAACGTTCGATGCCGTCGTTGAGTAAAATGTTGGAGGGCTTGATGTCGCGATGTACCAGTCCCTGTTCGTGAGCCGCCGTTAGCCCAGCGGCGATCTGTCGGCCGATCCGCAGGACCTCGGCGATCGAAAGTGGGCCGCCTTGGTCAATCCGCTTTTGCAGTGAAGGCCCGCGAGCGTAGGGCATCACCAGATACGGCAGCCCGCCTGCTTCGGAAACGCTGTAGATATCGATGACGTTGTCGTGAGTGATCGCCGCCGCCGCACGAGCTTCTCGCTGGAATCGCAATCGCGCCGAGCCGCTGCCAGCCAAATGCGGGGCCATGATCTTGACCGCGACCACTCGCCGTAGCGACTTGTCGAACCCTTTCAAGACAGCGCCCATGCCACCGACGCCGACCACGCCGATGATCTCGTAGTCGTCGATGCGTCCGAGCATCTCCGGGTCCTCGGTTGGTGAGAGCGATTCGAGCACGCTCTGAACCTGACGCGACTGAAACCCGCTGGCCGCTTCGTCGTCTTGTTGTTCCTTCGATGCGGCGGGTGCGTTGATCCAACCGAGATCGAGCTTCGCCGATTGCCCGAGTAAAGCGACCGCGTGCTTCCAAAGCTCCGGCTCAGCGGCTCGACTTTCGACTTGCTGCTGGCACCATTGACACCGCGACAGATGGGCTTCGAATTCGGCTTGCTCCGGAGCAGCCAATTGTTCGTTCAAGTAGTCATCGATCCGGCCGGAATCACAGGCCTGTTCAAGGGGTTGAGTCATCACCGTCCTCCAGATCGATTGCTTCCAGTTCCTGCACCGCCGTTCGCAACCGCCGCATGATGCGACTACGAGCGGCATACACGCTGCCGGTTGACATGCCAAAGCGTTTCGCAGCGGTTTCGATCGAAACCTCCTGCAACACGGTCGCTTCAAAGGCCAGCCAAGTGTCTTCCTGTACTTCGCTGCGCACCCGCGCGGCGGCTCGGACAAACGCTTCGCGGCGATATTCCAGATCGATCAACGCTTCGGTGGCGTCGTCCGCTGGGACGTCTCGCAAGACATTCAAAATATCCGTTCCGCCAGCGGCCGGGTCGCGCGGCCCACGCGAGAGGGCTTTCAGGATTGCATTTCGCGTGATCCGGCTGAGCCAGTTGCGAAACCGCGTGCCATCGGATTGTTTCTCATACCGGCCGATCGCCGCGGAAACCGACATCAACACTTGTTGCACCAAATCGAGCGCATCGGAGTGCTGCAATCCTTTGGCCCGGGCGATTCGATAAATGATGGGTCGATAGAGTTGTTCGAACTGGTGCCACGCTGTCTGATTTGACGGATCGCGAACCCGTACGATCAGGCTTTCACTCGTTTCAGGAAATTCGGGCATCGCGTCTTCTGTCCGGAGTTCCAGCAGCGCGCCAGGGAAGCTATGAATCTGATGCAGGCGTGTGGCTGGAGGTTTCGAGCCGATGAGCGAAAGCTGCGCTGTCGTCTCTTAAAGCCTAACCCAAGCGATCAGCGTATCTGACACGAAGCCGCAAAGAAAACGGATCGCCCGCCAAAATCATGAGCGGATAGCAAAGCCGAACACCTTCGCCTCTCGCCCTCGGCGATCGTTCAACCCCACGTTCTACCGCTTTCGCGGATCGCTTGCCGGATCCGGTTTTTCGCTTCGCGGCTCAAGGCGTTATCGGTTGAATTTTTCGGCGAGAAGCTTCGGCGCGCCGCCCGCGCGATCGTCTCCATTTGCTTCTTCACCGCCGGGCAAACGCGGCACGGCAACCAATGACCTCGCAGTGCCAATCATTCGTCCCAATGCAACCGACGATCCAACGAATCCGACATCGGCAATGATGCTTGGTCGCATTGGAGGGTCAGAATCATCTTCAGTTGTCAAATCAATCTCGGCACGTCAGCTGGCTCCCCCGAACTCATGGGCATTCAAGCAATCGCGGATGGCCACATCGAAACGGCCGATTCGTTTCGAAAGCCCTTTTGACTCGTGACCGCGGCGATGAACGTGTCTTGGACCAGGTCTTCGGCCAAATTTTGAGGAGAACGTCGAATCACGATTTTCTTCCGATAGGGTCGCCACGGGCGAATCGGTTGATAAACTGGAGTCAACCGGAACACGCAGAATCGAGACGATGAAACGCACCGAAATCATTCGCAAAATTCGCAAGCGTTATGTGAGTCGCGAGCCGCTCAATCTAAGTGCTGTGAAACGGGAAGATCCCGATCTGGTTGATGCCGTTTACGCGATCGAGCCGTACCTGGGTTGGAGAGACGCTTTGGAAGAAGCCGGAATCGGCTACGGGGACATTCGCGTCGAGTTGCGTGCGACGGTCGAGTGTCGGCTTTGCGGGAAACACTTGGAAATGCTCAACGGACACTTGACGCAAACACACGGCATCACGCCCGATGAATATCGGGAGGAATACCCTGACGCGCAATTCGCCAGTGAGCAGTTGCGTGAAGCGATGACCGGTCGCCTGTACAATAATCCGCATCCGGATTACCTGCAGCACTGGGAGCCGATCTACACGCGTGAATACGTTTTGGATCGGTTGCACGAGTACGCCCGGCAGGGATTTTGGATGGACATGGAGTCGATCGGTCAGATCGATTGTTCGCTCGTTGCCGCCGTCGGCCACTACGCGGAGATGGACTGGGACGACAGTCTCCGTGCGATCGGCGTCGACCCGGCCGAGAACCGCGGCTTGGTGCGAGACGATGACTTCGCGATCGAAGACTTCCGCGGTTGGCTGCAAGAACGCGAGCAACAGGGCCTCGATTGCACTATCGGTGCCCTCCGCAAAGAACTCGACCCGCGGGGCCGTTTTCCGCTCATGTTGACTTGGGGTTTGCGTCGGTTCGGGAACTGGCGGACGGCCCTCGTGTCGGCGGGCGTGGACCTTTCCAAACCCATTTTTGGCGGACATCGTTTCTTGTCCGAACGCGAAGTCAAAGCTGAGATCAAACGATTGAAGGACGCCGATGCCGATCTGAGTCACACGGCGGTGAGCTTGTTGCCGTACGGGACTCAATTGACCAGCGCGGGAATTCGATTCTTTGGAACATGGGAAGCTGCCCTCGATGCGGCGAGGGTCCCCAAACGTTTGCGTGGCAAGCGGAAGCACTACGAAACCGCCAACGATGTATTGCACGCCATCGCCACGCGGATCGAAAACGAGTTTCCACTATCTCCCTTGGAGCTCTACTTCGGCTCGAGATCGGACATCGAACTATGGAAAAAGTCTTTCGAGCACTTCGGAAGCTGGCGGAAAGCAGTTGCCGAAGCGGGTGGCAACGCGAAGCACGGTCGCCAAGCGGGACACACACCTTTTTCGACCAAAGCCAAAGTGATCGCCGAGTTAAAACGCCGCGCCGCGGCGGGCCAGTTGTTGGCCAGACGCGAATTGACCAGCAAAGAGGATGACAAGCAACTTTACGCCATGGCGACCGGTTTCTTCGGGACTTGGCAAGCCGCCGTGCGAGCTTCTGGAGTCGACCCCAAGTCCTACCACGAGAAGAATCTCAATCCCAAGCGGAAGTACACGGATCCCGAACACGTCCTCGCCGCGATTCGTCGTCGACGTCGCGAAGGCCAACCACTCAATGCACGCGGGCTGACCCACGGCGACCATCAAGACGCGGCATTGTTGTATACGGCGCGGAAGCTGTTCGGTAGTTGGCAGGGGGCCATCGATGCGGCCGGCATTGACTACCGAAACGTCGCGAGAAAACAGCAGGACTACGAGTCGATGAAGGAGCGGACCTATCGCACCTACTCGACGCGACAGGAAGTGATCGACGAGATCCAACGACGCGTCCGAGAGTCGCTTCCGATCAACCACCGAGCACTCGGCCACGGAGAAGTGGACGTCCGAGACTGGCCGCTGCTGCGGGCCGGCAAGGCTTTCTTCTCCGGAGACTGGGATCGAGCTCTCCGAGCGGCCGGCGTCGATCTCAAAAAAGTCCAACCCGACTGGGTCCGCCGACGCAAACGGAAGCTCAAGCAATCATGACCCCCGTCCGGTCGCAATCATCTCCACGCCCACAACGATGACCGTCGACGGTGCCGGTTTCCCGGCTTCTCGTGATGCTCATGCTTAGCGGAAACAAAGGAAACAACGCGAAAACAGAGAGCCGTCCCATTGGCCGGAGCTTGATTCAACGTCCGACCGACCATCCGTTCGCAGTCAAAGGCACCTTGAACCGATTTCCAGCTTGGATTGCCTCTGGCACGGGAAGCACCCGTGACCGCGCGGCCACCACGTCGGCCCGGTGAGTCGGTCTTCACCACAGTGGTAGTCCCGTCGGACACATTGCCGACCGACGTGAAAGCCCTGGATCTGCTGGGCGCCCCGTTTCTCAATCCGGTCGTACTGACGGCTGAGGAAGCCGTAAAAAAATGATCCAACAGCGTCACGTCAGTCGAGCGATGCATCAGCGGCAGGCTCAGCAGGCCAAACCCGACCAGGATATAAATCGCGTATCCGATCAACACGGCACGATACACACTCGTTTGGTCTAGCCTCGCCCTGAAATCATGGTTCGTGCCACACGAACCGACGCCGCATGATCGACGGATGCCAGAGTGCCTGACCCACCGGCATTGAAAGCAATGGCCGGCATGGCAATCGCGACCGCAGAGCCCGTCCAGGATCCCAGGAATAACCACCAGATCCCCCGCATGATTTTCTGTGCCCGCAGTGTCATGTGCGAGACATTGTTAAATACGTCGGTCTTTACCGAATAAAGAATGAATCCCCCTTCGAAGAATTGAGCGACGTAGCTGAAGTAAATCATTGCCAAACCGCAGACGACGAATTTCGCCGCCGAACGCAGGAATGTCGCTCCCGCAACACCGATGATCGCCAACAGCTGAATCTGCAGCATCGGCACATCGATCGTCCAATTCATGTAACGGAATCGCTCCCAACTCAAAGACCAGAACGTGGCCGATCAGTTGATATTGAATGTCGTGATAGACAAGATAATTTCCCATGTTTGTCATCGGTAACTACCCACACGGTTCGGTTGTAATACAGAGAATCAATTGCGACTCCTTCGGTTCAGTTCTTAATCGTTAATCCCAGACAACCCACTTCGACTTCATCGCTGCCCCCTTCCACTTCATCGCTGTGCGGCGCCGGTGCGGGTCGTCGGGCGGACCGATTTGTGATGCGATCGAACAGCGACCGCGCTGGCCGAATTTCCACCAACCAATGCTGACCAACGAATGGGTAGGACTTTTGATTCCGGCCCGCTCCTTGCTTTAATGTTGGAGATTTTGTCCGTCACAACATTCTGGTAACACCGCGCCGTGCTTTGCACTGCCACTTGGAATGAAAATTCCTAAACTGGAAGAGCCGTCGCTGTCGGCAGCGACAGCAACAAGGACGACTCGCTACCCGTGGCCATTGGAGCCCAAGCTACGCGGCATTCGGGGCTGGACCGCTTGCCGATTCTCGTGTTCCTCTCGGCTTTTCCACGACGATCAACAAGAGTTTGAATGAACAGTTTTCTACAGGGATGGGGCGAAGCCGCATTAACGACGGTCAGTTTTTTCTGGATGGCGCTTTGGGCGTTCGTCCTCGGCTACATCATCAGCAGTTCGATTCAGGTTTTCGTCACCAAAGAGCGCATGAAACGCTCCATGGGCGAGGCGGGAGCGAAAAGTGTAGCGCTGGCCACTTTCTTTGGCTTCATCAGCAGCTCCTGCAGTTTTGCGGCCATCGCGACTTCCAAGGCGCTCTTCAAGAAGGGCGCAGGATTCGTCCCGGCGATGGCTTTTCTGCTCGCTTCCACCAATCTCGTCATCGAACTCGGGATCGTGATCGCGATTTTCTTGAGCTGGCAGTTCGTCGTTGGCGAGTATCTCGGTGGCATCCTGCTGATCCTTTTCATGTGGCTGATCGCGCGTCTGACTTTGCCGAAGTGGCTGGAAAAGGAAGCCCGTGAGCACGTGAGCGGCGACAGCGACTCGAAAGGAGAAGTGCCGAACTGGCGGAAATTGATTCGCAGTCTCGAAGGTTGGCGGCGGGTTGCCCGACAGTACTTTATGGAATGGGGGATGGTCTGGCGTGATGTCGTGTTCGGATTCACCATCGCCGGCGTGATCAGCGCTTTTGTGCCCCGCGAGTTCTTCACCACGCTGTTCGTAGGTTCCGGAGGCGAGTCGCAACCGGTGTTCTGGCAGGTTGTATTGCAAACAGTGATCGGCCCCGTTGCAGCCTTCTTTACTTTCATCGGATCGATGGGCAACATTCCGCTGGCGTCGATCCTGTACAACAACAACGTCAGCTTCGCTGGAGTCATGGCATTCATCTTTAGCGACCTGGTGGTTTTTCCGGTCCTGCGCATCAACTCAAAGTATTTTGGCGTCAAAACGGCGTTGTACATCCTGGCAACGTTCCTGGCCGCGCTAATCGCCAGCGCCCTGATTCTGCACTACGGATTTGCCACCCTTGGACTATTGCCCGAGGCGACGGCCGGCAAGCAGATGCAGCCGACGGATCGCTTCGGCATCGATTATACGTTGTTTTTGAACCTCGCCTTTCTGATCATTACCGGCGTGCTGGCCTACTTGCATTGGGGCAACTCAGGAGATGGAAGCGGTCACCACGATCATTCCGACGAAGACGACACCAACTGGGCTGACAATATCTTGACTTACCTTGCCTACGCCAGCTTCGTCTGGTTGGCCGGTGGACTAATCGTTCGGTTCACGATCTAGCGTGGGGCGACATCGGAGAACTATCTCTCAGGGATCGTCGGCGGGGGCTGTGCTGCCTCTCTTGAAATTGGAAATCTGCCAATGGTGAGCTATTTTCACCTG
>CAYVRC010000015.1:0-52383 GCA_964453205.1 uncultured Pirellulaceae bacterium
TTAATCCGCCCTGCCGCAGTCGCATGGATGCGGCGAGAGCACGGATCAAAGCTCGATAAAACAAAAACCAACGCAACACGACGAGCGAATCGTAATCTCCGGTCCGTTCCAAGTAGGCGTTCAGGAACGATCGCGACAAATCCGGGTGTCCACGTGCAGCCAGATCCATCGCCAGGAACCCGGCATCGCTCAGCACATCGATCCAACGTAGTCGTTCGTTGAACTCGATCCCGTCGAACGGAATCAAGCGATGCCGCCAATGCACGACGTTTTGCAAATGAAGATCTCCGTGACATTCGCGGATGAACCCTGAATCCACCCGTCCTGCGAACGTGCGAAGGTACGCGGTGAAGTAGTCGTCCGACCAAGCGTGTAACGTCTTAAGCGTTGCCGCGGTCTCGTCGTCAACCTGGGACGCGACCTCGCCGATGACTTGGTGGATGTTTTTAACCAAAAAGTCGGTCCAACCGGCGGCGAAGTCCGGATCGCATACAGTGGCGTCGTGGTGAAAGGTGGCGACGACACCGGCGAGTTGCTTGACTTCGTCTCCGGTCAGCCTGCCGTTGTCGAGACGTTCGCTCAACAGAGAGCCATCCGGAAATCGACGCATCTTGACGGCGTATTCGACGATCGGCGAAAGGCTTGTCGATCCAGACGATGCGTCGGCGTCGGGATCGTCGACCCGCAGACAGCTCGGGTCGTCCTGGGACCGGCGGATCGCAACAACGGCGACATAAAGGTCCTCCGCGTAGCGACGATCCAAACGAAGTTCCTCCTCGCAATAATGCCGTCGCAGCTTCAGCGTGCTGTAGTCCAGGAAATCCGTTCGGATCGGTTTCTTTACCTTGTAAGCGAACTGACCGGCGAGGAATACGATCGAGATATGGGTTTCGTGGACTTCAATGTCGGCGTCCACGGCGTGCGGATAAGCTTCCCGGCGTGAGAGTGCAACGATGAGTTGCCGAGTGGACATGGGATCCTTCGTGGGAGTCGACGCGGGGGGCACGTGGTTACTCGGTGTCGGATTTCTTCGGGACCACGCGGTGTTTTCGCATGTACGAATGGCATTCGACGCAGCAAACCGTCAGGGCGACATAGCCCATCGCCGCGCGATGGATGTCTTTCTCCTCGGCGGCCTCGGCAATCAGAGCGGCGCTACGTTGAAAAGCCCGACTTTGATCAGCGTACTCCTGGGTTTGGATCACATTCCAACCCGATTCGGTGCTGAGCAAGCGGAGTGAACGAGCACCGGATCGAATCTTGTCAAAGTCTTCCAAGGCCAATCCCTCCAGAATGGTTTTCGACTTCTCCAGCTTCATGTGCATCAGGGGAGTCAACCTTGTCGCGGGCGTCTGACCCGAATCTTCTGACTTCGATGGCGACTGATCCGCCGCGGGACAAACGGTCAGCAAAAGGAGCGTCATTGTCAAAGGAATCATACGGTTCATGGCAGCGATTCGTTGGAGGGCTTCAAATCAGGGGAAGAGGTTGGTCGGTTTCTGGTAGGGAGGATGCGGACATTTGGATCGGCGACACGAATCTATCGGGCTTCAGCGCCAGGAGCGAACAAGTCACGCCGGAGATCACCGTTTCGGCCGTGTTTCCGATCAAGAATCCGGCCGCACCCGTGCGGCAAACCGTCCCCATGACCATCAAGTCCGCTTCGATTTCATCGGCAACGTTGCGGATCATCGACGCCGGCGATCCTTGTTGCAGGTGGAGGTGAATTTCATCGGTTCGAGCGTCAGGCGTCTGCAACAGTTCATCGAGTGCCTTGCGGACTTTGGCTTCGTGCCGCTCCCGCATCGAATCGACGGCGGCATCGCCGGCATGACGACGGAGCGAGTTTTCCATCCACAGTTGCCAGACGGCGACGACATGCAATTCCGCATCGTCCCGTTGAGCGATGGAGTAAGCAAATTCCAGAATTTTTTGGTTCAGATCGACGTGCTGTCGGTCCTCGGATTCCACGTCGATGGCGGCCAGGACCTTGTCAAATTCGCCGTGAATTTGTGGCTTGAGAAGCCAGACGGGGCACGGGCACAGCCGCAGCAGGGACTGAGCGACGCTGCCGAACGATCGCCCCGCCGCGGAGAAGCCGTCAGCTGTTTTGACGACCAAATCGTGACCTTGGGAGACCACCTGGCGGGTGATCTCCGTTGCCGGATCGCCGACGGCCACGACCAATTCGGACTGCAACCCGCTCTGGGCGACATCACCGGCCAGGTCCAGCAATCGTCGACGACGATCCGCCACCACCAGCTTCTCAAGCTCTTCGGGCTTCGCCGCGTCCGTGATCATGCCGAGGGCTCGAGGGATGGGCTTGACCACGTCCATCAGTGTCAACACTGCGTCGTTTTCGAGTGCCAACTGAGCCGCCCGCGCGACCGTGAGATCGGGTTGCTCGGTTCCCGCGTACACGAGAATTCGCTGGAAACGCTTCATCAGATGGTCCTTGGTAGGCGCGGTCCATCGCAACACGAAGACTGCCGTCTGCCCTTTTTCGCCGAATGTCTCGGCGGGTTGAGGAACGACTTGTCACCTACATTTACTTTGCAAATGTAATGCCAATTTGGTCTTCGAAGGCCTCGTTCACGTTCGACGCGGCGATTGTCGGCTTCCGACCCGAAACACCGACTGTGCGCCAAAGCACAGGCGCGCGGCAGGCTGCGTCAGTTGGGCACCCCGCGATCGGAACGATCACGACGCATCGGTTTTCCTAGGCCGTCAAGCCGCACCCGCCTGACGGGACGCCGAAACGCCCGTTCATCGAACCCCGGCACTATCGAGGAAAATAGGTTTTGAAGGTTTCGATGGTTTGTGCGGCAGCGGTTCTGGGGTCTGGCAAGGGAAAAGCCTCCGCCGACGCGTATCCGTCAAAACCCGATTCCGCCAACGCCGCGGCGATCGGCCCGAAGTCCATGTGCCCTCGTCCGGCGGCCTGTCGATTCGAGTCGACGAAATGCACGTGGCCGATCACATCGGCACCGGCGCGGATCGCGTCGGCCAGATCGGCTTCTTCGATGTTCATGTGAAACAGATCCGCCAACAGTTTGACGTCGTCGGTCTTCAGGCGTCGGATGAAATCGGCGGCATCGGCGATTCGAGTGAATAAGTTCGTCTCATATCGATTCAACGATTCATAAATCAAGAACGTGCCACGCGCGGCGGCTTCGTCACCGAGTTCCTCCAGTGCGTCACCCAGATAATGCAAGGCCGTGGATCGATCGGTTTGCGTGTCCCAGCGTCCCTGCATCGAACCGATGATCGCCGGCGCGTTGTAGGTTGCACCCAACCCGATCATCGTACGGACGAAATCTCTTGCCTTTTCTCGATGATCGGCGTCGGCATGGGACAGCGACAGGCCGTGTTTGACCATGCCCGCCCCCGTGCCCACGGCGGCGACGCTCAAGTCGTATCTTTGCAGCAACGATTTCAGTTCGTCTTCACGAACCGCATCGGGACCGGGCGCGAAAATCTCGATCGCATCGAACCCCAGTTCCCTTGCATTTCGACAAGCGTCTTCCAGGCCATCCCAGAACACGAACGGACCGCCGCGCGCCTCATCGACCAAACTGACGGTGACAGCGGATTTGATCATGACGTGACCTCGATGATGGCTTTGATGACGCCGGATTCCGGCTTGGTGAAGGATTCGAAAACGCGAGGCACGTCGTCAAAGGCGGCGTGATGGGTGATCCACGGATCGGTGTCGATCTTATCGGTCGCGATCAAGTCGATGATCCTGGGGAAATCCCTCGACGGTGCGTTGCGACTGGCAAGCAGCGTCAATTCGCGTCGATGAAAGAAGGGAGCTTGCGGAAAACTGAGTTCTTGTTGCGTGATCCCGACGTAGACGAGACGTCCGGCGAAGGCGGTCATCTCCATCGCGCGAACCATCGATCCGTTGTGCCCGGTCGCATCGATCACCACGTCGGCGCGGCGTCCCTCGGTCAGCTCTTCCAGTCGTCGGACGTCGGCTTCGTCGCCCCCGACCTGTAAAGTGTCCGCGATCCCCATTTGGTCACGAACGAATCGCAATCGCGATTCCGACAAGTCGGCCACGATGACGCGTGCCCCGGTCAGCTTTGCGAATTCGAGTGCGGACAAGCCGATCGGGCCGGCACCGATGATCAACGCCGTTTCGTCCTGTTTCAGGCCGCTGCGGTCGACCGCGTGGCAGCCGATCGCCAAGGTTTCGACGAGCGCCGCTTGGTCCATCGTCAGATCGTCCGAAGGATGCAGCTTTCGGGCCGGCAGCGTCATCAATCGGGTCAGTCCGCCGTCGCACATCACGCCCAATGTTTGATGGGTCTCGCAGCAATTGGTGAAACCGCGAACGCACGAAAAACACTGTTGGCAGTTGATGTACGGTTCGACGCAACAGGATTGGCCGACGGTGACGTTAGCGACATCATCGCCGATCGCGACGACTTCCACGCCCAATTCGTGCCCCGGAATGCGAGGGTACGAAAAGAAAGGCATCTTTCCCAAGAATCCGCTGATGTCGGTGCCGCACACGCCGACGCGGTGGATGCGAACGACCGCTTCGCCGGGCCCCGGCGACGGCGGTTCGTTGATGTCGATCACCGCCCATTTCTTGGGCTCGGTCAGTTGCAGGGCTTTCATGTTTTCGTCGATTCCGTGGGGTGCGTCAGTTGTTCTCGGGCAGCCCCGCCGGATGCCCGACGTTCTTCACCGGCGCGAAGATGGCTTGGACTTCGGCCAGCAAGGTTTCGTCGATCGGCTGAGCCAGCCACTCGGCCCATTTGCGGATGTTGTCGGGGTTGGCACTCCCGGCGACCGTTGTCGTCATGTCGGGATGGGCACAAGAAAACTGCAGTGCCAACTGGGCGATGTCGACGCCCCGCTTGGTGCAATGTTCCGCCGCCGCACGCGCCGCCGCCTTGACCTCCGGCGTTTCCAAGCACCAATCCGGCAGCGGTGCGTTCGTCAGCAAACGGGCCTGGAACGGTCCCGCGTTCATCGTGCCGATGTTCTTGGCTTTCAGCATCGGCACCGCTTCGTCGGCGAAACGGGTGTTCTGCAGCGTGTATTGGTTGTACGACAAGACGCAATCCAAGTCCGCCTGCGACGAGATCACGTCAAAGACTTTCATCGGAAAGCCGCTGATGCCGACGTAGCGAACCTTTCCGGCCGCTTGCGCCTTGCGTAGTGCCGGCAGCGTTTCGTCGACGATCTGATTCAAGTTCACAAACTCGACGTCGTGACACAGCATGATGTCCAGGTGATCGGTGCCCAAGCGATGCAGCGAAACGTCGACACTTTCGGCGACACGTGCGGCACTGAAATCAAACTTGTCGACGTCGTAGCGGCCTAGTTTGCTGCACAGCAAGTAGTCGTCGCGGGGGACGTCGCGAAGCGCGATGCCCAGCAGCACCTCGCTCATCCCCCGACCGTAGTACGCCGAGGTGTCGATGAAATTCATGCCCAGTTCCAGGGCCGTGCGGACGCTGGCCAGGACTTCGTCCAACTGAACGCTTCGAAATTCCGCTCCCAGTGACGAGGCGCCGAATCCGATCACGGGCAGTTCCAAGTCCGTGCCGTTGAGTTCGCGAGTTTCCATGACGGATCTAAGCCAAAAATAGCGGTTGAAGGTGTCGGTCGTAAATGTTCTTGGTGACCTGGGCACTGACGATTTCTTCGTTCGCTTCCAGCATGTCGGTGTACCGTTTGCCGGCTTTGGCGGCGACTTTGAACGAAACGTGCAACAGTTGGCGGACACTGGGGTTGAACGCCGGATGATCTTGCACGTGCCGAATGACATTTGCCAATTCCGGACCGGACCAACTTTCCACCGTCGCGTCGTCGGGCAATTGGTCATGGTCGATGTCGATCACCGCGGCATAAGGCGCACAAAATTCATCGACGTGGCCATGTGCCTGTTTGTAGATTTCCTTGGCCAAGACCAATCCGTCTCCGCCGGCCTCGGCCAGTCCGATGATCTCTTCCAGCCAAGTCGTTCCCGCGGTCTTCAAGTGCACGCCCGCGCCGGTCCGCTTCATCGCATCGCGGATGATCGGATAGAGGCTGAATTTGTCGCTGCCGCTGTGGACGCTGAGCTTCAAGTTCTCCGGCAAGCCGTACTGCTTCACCGCGTGGGCGATGACGGCGAGGTCATCATTGAATTCTCTTTCGAACTGTGGCAAATCGCCGACGTAGTCGACCCCTTTGTTGAAACGGCCGGTGAATTTGGGCGCGATCGTTTGCAAGGGCACTTGATGGTCGGCCAAGGCGGCCAGGATGATCAACAACTCCGGTGGCGTCTGCGGCGAATCGGTTTCGTCCATCGAAACTTCCGCGATCGTTTGTTCGGCCCCTTTCTTGTCGGCGATGTAACGATAGATCTGGGCGGCTTCGGAGGCCGCCAGCAAATACTGACGGGCGACCCGCCGGACGTCTTCCTTGGTGATCGAAAAGGGCGTCGACAGCCCGTCAAGCTCGAGCGTCCCGATCAATTCCGGATGCCGCGCGACGAAAGCATCCAGTTCGGCCTCGGACGACGCCTTGCCGATGGAATCGGCGACATCGATCGTGAAAAAGTCGCTGCACGACAAGAACGGATCGACGGTCGTCAAGCCGATGTGGTCGGCATCCACGTGCCAGTCGGTCTTCCAACCGCTGTCGTCGATCGCGGCTTTCGCGGCGTCGTAAACGCTCTGCGGTTGCGAGCCGACGAAGGTGTGTTCGCGATTGGATTTGTTCCAAACCGGGCTGACCACGACGCCCTGGGCGGCCAGTTTTTCGAAAGCGCGTAATTGCGCCTTCGCCTGGTGGGCGAATCGGTCGCCGACGCCGAACGAGTATTTGGCTAAGGTTTTCATGGCGAAATGCGTTGGGGCAGGGACGGGGCCGGTGGACACGCCGTGTCGCCGTCGAAATCGACGTCGCCGGCCCCAGAAGTGTGGCCGATACCGGTCCGGTTCGCCATGGCCGGTCTTGACCTGTCCATGTCGATTATTAACCTGATCCCAATGGCTGTAGAATCCGCCGAAACGTCCGTCCCGCCGGCAACCGCGACCGAACCGGCTTTCGTTTCCCAGCAGGTCAGAGAGGCTCGGCGGTACTACCTGGACCTGAACCCTCGTCGCACCGATTCGTTGGTCTTGGTTTGCGGCGGCGTGGAGCGGATGCGCCAGGACTACGTCGTGGAGCGAAAGAATTTTCCGTACTACGCGATCGAGATGGTCAGCGAAGGCGAGGGCACCCTGACGCTCGGCGATCGGACGTTCGCCCTGTCGGCCGGATCGATCTTTGCCTACGGCCCCAAGACGCCGCATCGAATCGAAAACAAAAGTCGTGACGGGATGCGCAAGTACTACGTCGACATCGCCGGACGCAACGCGAAAGGTTTGCTGGTGTCGGCCGGTTTGCTCACGTCGACGAATGTTTCCGGCGAAGGACCGCTGCACGTGACGTCGCTGCACGAATTGGTCGACCTGTTCGAAACCCTGGACCGGGAGGCCCGCGACGAAGGCTCTTTGACACAGGACATCTGCGGAGCGGTGCTGCGGACACTGTGTCTAAAAATCCGACAACGGAGTGTAATCGAAGGCGGCAAAGTCCCTCGGTCGTATGAAACTTACGCCGAAGTGCGACGACACATCGATGACAACTTCTTGCACCTGAGCACGGCTTCGCAGATCGCCAAGCGGTGCGGCATTACGCCGATTTATTTATCCCGGCTGTTCGCCAAATTCGCCGGCGTCGGTGCCTATCAGTTCCTGCTCCGTAAGAAAATGAACTTCGCCGCGGAGCTGTTGATGGAGGAAGGTATGTTGGTCAAGGAGGTCGCCGAACAGCTGGACTATGCCGACGCTTTTCAGTTTTCGCGGGCGTTCAAACGCGTCTACGGCGTGCCGCCGAATCGGCTGATCCACCGGCGTCGCTAAAGATGCGTCAAGGCATCTTGTCGCCCACCTCTGCCATCAGGTCATCGAGCTGCGACTTCAGTGCCGCGACCTGCGGCGCGAGGGACGCGTCTCGGATCAAATTGTTCATCTCTTCGGGATCGCTTCGCAAGTCGTACAATTCCCAATACGGATCGGTGGGCTTGTCGACGGCACCCGGGGCGTCCAAGGGCTGTCCGTAGAAATAAATCAGTTTCCAATCGCGGGTCCGGATGCCCAAATGTGCCGGATTGTCGTGGTGGGCCATGTGCATCCAGTAACGATAGTACGTCGCCTCGGGCCAGTCCGTCGGTGCCGGTTCGCCTTGTAGCATGGAAAGGAACGAACGGCCTTGCATGAAATCCGGCGCGTCGACGCCGGCGGCTTGCAGCAACGTCGGCGCGAAGTCCACGTTGTTGGCGATGAAATCCGGTTTTCGGCCGGCCGGAATCGATTTCGGATAGCGGGCGATGAAAGGCATTCGCAACGACGGTTCGTACATCCATCGTTTGTCGATGTAGTCGTGTTCCCCCAGCATGAATCCTTGATCGGCGGTGTAAACGATCAGCGTGTTGTCCAGTTCTCCCGATTCGTCCAGGTGGTCGATCAAACGTGCGACGTTGTCGTCGACGCCGCGTACGCAGCGAAGAAACTTTTTCAAGTAACGTTGGTAGGCTTTGCGTTTGTACGACTCGTCGGGCAGTCGATCGTCGACGAACATGTGATCCCCCATGTTGCGACGCTCGTTCCGTTTGCCGACGGACGTGCCGAAAGGTTCTCGCCCGACGGGGCCGTGGTTGCCACGATTCCAGAGACTGTCGGGCTCGGGCACGTCCACACCGGCGTAAAGCCAATCGTATCGTTCCGCGTTTTCAAAATTGTCGTGGGGCGCCTTGAAATGGTGCATCAAAAAAAACGGTTTGTCCTTTTGCTTGCGGGTTCTCAGCCATTTCAGCGAGATGTCGGTAATCGCATCGGACGAATGCTTGCTGTCGTAGGTGTTGAAACGGAACTCATTTTCGGGCCAAGGTTTCGGCCCGCGAACGCGGAAGACGGGGTTGAAATAGAAGCCTTGGCCGGGAAGCACCGTGTAGAAATCAAATGCCGCGGGCTCGGCTTTGAGGTGCCACTTTCCCACCATCGCGGTTTCGTAACCGGCGTTTTTCATCAGTTCGGCCAAGTGTTGGCGGTCGCCTTCGATGCGGCCGCTCAGCGTCGTGACTCCGTTCACGTGAGAGTACTGGCCGGTCATGATCGTCGCGCGACTGGGCGTGCAGATCGAATTGGTGCAGAAACAATTTGTCAGCAGGGCACCCTCGCGGGCCAAACGATCGATCGTCGGTGTCGGGTCGAGTGCCGCCAAACGTCCGCCGTAAGCTCCGATCGCGTGGGCGGCGTGATCGTCGGACATGATGTAAAGAATGTTGGGTCGCTGTTCCGCCCGGACGGAGCCCACGGCCAAAGAAATCGACGCGCAGCCGAGGCCAAAAAACAGGAACCTGATCATGCTTGGGAAACGCAAAAGAATTCTCCGATGGTATCTTTTTTGGGGGGCAACTGGGGCGCCGGGCATCGCCGTGCAAACTCGATTTGACCGACGGCTTCCCAGGATACTCGATCGACAACGACCCGTTCCGAGGGAGGCTTGCCGCGATCGCCGCGGCGTCGAGTCTTCCCGACGCCAACTTCGGACGGTTCGCGGACGTGTTCCGGCCCGGACGGTTTGATCGCCACGCTCACGTGACCGGATCCGGTACCATGATTCCCATCGTTGCCGCCTTTTTAATCGTACCGGAAAGACCCGCGGCCACTCGGACTTGCGAATCAGAGATTGTTCATGACACCAGACTTCAGGCGAATCGCGTGGTTGTTTCTATGCTCGGCGATGTCGGTTGCGGCATCCGCCCAGGAAGACGCCGCCAAGGTCGAAATCGTTTTGCCGAAAGCCGGGAATGCCGCGGTCGCCGAGGTCATGCGGACGTTCCCAGGCCGTGGCGTCCAAGCCGATGATTCCGAGCCGACGCCGTCCTGGGATGCGGTGCGAGAATTTCAGGTCAAAGTTCCCTTGGAACTGGATTTGGTCGCATCGGAACCGGCCATTTCACAGCCCTTGTTTTGCAGTTGGGATTCGCGGGGCCGTTTGTGGTTGGTGCAGTATCGGCAGTATCAGTACCCCGCCGGCTTGAAGGTGGTGCGTTATGACGAGCATCTCCGCGCGGTGTTTGACAAGACGCCCGAGCCGCCGCCGCACGGTGTTCCGGGCGCCGATCGGATCACCGTGCTGACCGATGCCGACGCGGACGGCACCTACGATCAACAACAGGACGTGATCACCGGATTGAACATTGCGACGTCGGTGCAGGTCGGTCGTGGCGGAATCTGGGTATTGAACCCTCCCTACCTGTTGTTTTATCCCGATGCCGATCGCGACGACGTTCCCGACGCGGACCCCGAAGTTCATCTGTCGGGATTCGGATTGCAAGACACGCACGCGGTGGCGAACAGTCTGACGTGGGGGCCGGACGGCTGGCTGTACGGTGCCAACGGAAGCACGACGAAAGGCGACGTCAGCAGCGCGGTGACCAAAAACGTTCAGTTTTCCGGACAGTGTATCTGGCGCTACCAACCGGGCACAAAAGTCTTTGAGATCTTTGCCGAAGGCGGCGGCAACACGTTCAGCTTGGAGATCGATTCGAAAGGCCGGGTCTTTGCCGGACACAACGGCGGCGACACACGGGGCTGGCACTACCCGCAGGGCAGTTACAGTCGCAAGAACTGGGGCAAGCATGGTCCGCTGACCAATGACTACGCTTTCGGATTTTTCGAGTCGATGAAGCTTGAGGGCGATCCGCGTCGATTTGCACAAGCTTTTTGCATCTACGAGGGCGGTTTGTTTCCGGCCGATTACGACGGCGACATCATCGCACCGAATTCACTTCACAATCTGGTTTGGCACAGCGAGCGGATCGCTGACGGGTCGACGTATCGGACGACCGATCACGCCGATCTGATCACGACGCCGGATCGTTGGTTTCGTCCGGTTTACAGCGGCGTCGGACCCGACGGTGCGGTGTACATCGCCGACTGGTACGACACGCGACTGAGCCACGTCAGTCCGGTCGATGATTGGCACAAAAACAGCGGACGTGTGTATCGTCTCCGCCCGACGGACGTTCGACCCAAGTACGACTCGGGCGATCTGCACACGCAGCCGGCAGAATCCTTGGTGTCACTGATCGATCCGTCAGGGCGCCGTCACGCCAACAAGTGGGTCCGGCGTCGTGTGGCCCTGGAACTTGGATGGCGAAACGAGAGATCCGTCGTGCCGGCGTTGATTTCTCTGGTCGAAACGCACGGTTCTTTGGAAGCGTTGTGGGCATTGAACCTGATGGACGAATTGACAACGGATCGAGCCGGACGGTGGTTGCAAAACCCCGACGCGGATGTGCGTCGTTGGGTTGTGCGATTGCTGGGCGATCGCCATGAAGGTCATCAAGGCATGGCGTTGCTGGCCGAAAACGAAACCGATGTGCAAGTCCGCAGCCAACTGGCTAGCACCGCCAAACGTATTCCCGCCGAGGTAGCGTTGCCGGTACTGCGCGCTTTGATCGGTCACGACATAAATGTTCAGGATCCTCATTTGCCCCTGCTGATTTGGTGGGGTGTTGAGGCGCACGTGGATGACCGATCGGCGATGGCAACGTGGCTGGCCGATGAGACGCTTTGGAAGGCGTCGTTGTTTCGCCGGCACCTCGCGGCGCGTCTGATGCGGCGACTCGCAGCGACCGGTGGACGTGAAGGTTTGCAGCGGTGCGGGGACTTGTTGGCTGCGGCCGATGATGACGATTTGGTGAACCAATGGGTCGGCGGATTGGTCAATGCCTTTGAAGGTTTGCCGGTTCCCGAATTCCCGGCGAACTTGAAGGAGGCCTTGGCGAAACATCAAAACACGATCGGATCGAGCGGCTTGATGCTCCGTCTTCGAGGACGTGACCCTCAGGCGATCGATGAAGCCGTCGCGTCGTTGCAAGATAATGCCCTGGATCGCTCGGTTCGAATCGCCTTGGCGACGGTTTTGGGGGAAGTTCCTGATCCGCGGGCGTTGCCGGCGTTGATCCGGTTGGCTCGCGGCGTCTCGCAAGTCCGATCGACGCCGGATGACTTGCAACTGACTGCGATCGCGTCGTTGAGCGCCTACGATGACCCGCGGGTGGCCGACGCGATGCTCGAAATGCTGGAATTGCCCGTTGGTGATTCCGCGTTGCAGTCGGCCGTCTGCCGAACGTTGGCCAGTCGGCCCACCTGGGCGATGGCCTTGGTCGATGCTGTCGCCAGCCCCGCTGACACCGACGGCCAAGCCGATCGACCGGCAAGCCCACCGGTTCCCGCCGCGATCTTGCAACAGCTTCGCGCGTACGAGCATCCGCCGGAGTTATTGTCGAGGGTGGAGGCGACCTTCGGGGCGAGTCGGAAAATTTCGTCGGCCGACGAGCTTGCCGAGATTCGGCGACTTCGTCAGGTCATCGCCGGTGGTGAGGGTTCGGCGGTTTTCGGCAAGGCTTTGTTCGCGACCCATTGCGGCAAATGCCATGAATTGTCGGGCACCGGGACGACCGTCGGACCGAAGCTGGACGGCTACGAACGTGGCAACTTGAATTTTTGGTTGACGGCGATCGTGGGACCGAGCCTGGAGATTCGCGAAGGTTACCAGTCTTACTCCGCACTGACCGACGACGGCCGTGTCGTGACCGGGATGATGGCTCAGCAGGACGATCGAACGGTGACGCTTCGCGACGCCGAAGGAAACCCGATCGTCCTGGATCGCGAGCATCTCGAGAATCTGGGGCCGATCCCGACCTCGTTGATGCCCGACGACACGCTCGGGTCCCTGGACGAACAGCAGATCCGAGACCTGTTCGCGTTCTTGATGTCGACCGCGGGCGGCTAAGCCGGTTCCATCGGCGTGGAATCGAGCAGACTGATGATCAACGGCAAAAGTTGTTTCTTGCGGCTGACGACGTTTTCCAGTTCGTACAGGTCTTGTTCGAGTTGCGGATAATTGATGTCATCCCAGCCCTCCGGTTCATTGCTTAGCAACAAGAGTGATCCGTTGCTGGCGATGTCGGTGACCAACAGGGCCGAGAAGTCGTATTGGTTTTGCGAGACCAAGTCCCGCAGGGCGGCTGACAGTTCGGATTTGCGTTGCCAGAACAAGTCGAAGCCGATTTCCTCGATTTGCGAAATGGAGAACCGCCTGCCGGCTTCCTCGAATTCCTTGCAATCCTCCCGCACGACCTTCTCCGGCGTGCAGTTTCGCAGGGCCGATCCGACTTTGAAGAAGTCTTCGGCGAACTGTTCCAGATCCACGTCGCAGAATTGCTGAAGCCAGGCCAGCACGTCGCGATCGATGTCGGTGGCCGTCGGCGAGCGAAGGTAAAGGGTATCGCTGATCAGGCCCGAAGCCATGCACAGCGCGATGCCGGGTTCCGGCGCCATCTTGGCTTGCTGGAACTTTCTCGCCACCAAGGTGCAAGTGGACCCGACCGGTTCCATGAAGAATCGCATCGGCCCGGTCGACTTCAGCGACCCGCCCAAGCGGTGGTGATCCAGGACTTCGATGATGTCGGCTTCTTCGGCGCCGTGAACGGCTTGGGACAGTTCGTTGTGATCGACCAACACCAGTTCGGGTTGCGGCGGGTTGACCAGATCGCTTTTGCTGAGCACGCCGATCAGTTTGTCGCCGTCCAAGACGGGAAACACACTCTGCGGCGAGCGAAAGATCTGTTGACGGGCGGTGCTGACTGGCAGCTTCGCGGGTAAGGCAAGGAAATCGCGATCCACGACGGTGTCGATCAACCGCGCCGCCTTGATCCGCATGGTGGTGGTCGCGGTGTCGTAGGGACTGCAGATGACCGCGACGCCGTTGGCTTGGGCCAGCTGCATCAATCCGCTGGACAATTCGTAACCGCCGGTGACGACGAGCGCTCGGACGCCCATTTCCAGCGCGGGCAGTTGGATCGTCGGGCGATCGCCGCTGACGACCAGCAGTCGCTCCGAGGAAAACTGTTTCATGCGTTCGATGAAATTGCCGGCGCTCATCGCGCCGACCGTCACGATCAGGTCTTCGTCCTTGTCCGGATCGACCGAATGCAAGTAGCGTCCGCCCAACACGTCGACGATTTTGTCCAGATTCGTGCGGACCTGACGCGACTGGATCGGGTCAACGCCGCCTTGAAAGATCAGTTCCAACAAATCCAACAGCGTCACCAACCCGATCAGACGGTTGGCGTCATCCAACACCGGGATCGAGCGAATCCCGTGTTGGTCCATCCGCTGGTAGACCTCGTAGAAGACTTCGTTGCTCCGCGCGAAAACGACGTTGCGTTTGCAGATGTCACGCAGTTCCGGACGGACGTCCATGGTGATCTTGGGCGACTGAAGTCCTGCCTTTCTCAGGACGAATTCGGTCCTTTCGTTGGGCGGCCCGCAGCTCGCCGCGGTGGCGTCGGGCCGCGTCGTCCGCTGCAAGAAATCGGCGTAAGCGATCGCGCTGCAGATCGCATCGGTATCGGGGTTGCGGTGCCCGAAAACGAAAAGGCTCATGGGGTTTCCGTGGCTTCCGTGGAGAGTATTTGTTGAGCGATGGTGAGAATCTGGTCGGGTTCGGACATGCGTCCGTTGCCCAGGACGCGGCAACTGAGCCAACCGGTTTCCGGGCCGACAACGTGACATCCGTCGTCACTGAGCTGCGTCATGTTTCGCGACACCGAAGGTTTTTTCCACATCGGATCGCTCATCGCCGGAGCGATCAGCACCGGTGCGGTGACTTGCAAGTACAACGTCGAAACCAGATCGTCGGCCAATCCGCCGGCGAACTTGGCGATCAGATTCGCCGTCGCCGGGGCGACGATCATCAGATCGATGTCGCGGGCAAGTTCGATGTGCGGGCCGAGCGGGAAGGCATGGGCATGGACGTTGGCGGTGGCCACGGGACGCCCCGACAGCGCAGCAAAGGTCGCGGCCCCGATGAAGTGGCCGGCCGATTCGGTCATCACGACTTGAACGCGATGCCCCTGTTGCACCAGACGGCTGCACAGGATCGCGGATTTGTAGGCGGCGATGCCGCCGCCGACGGCAAGCAAAACGACTCGCCCCTCGTCACTCATAAAAAAATGATCCGCATCAAAGATCCGCGGCGTCCAAGTCGGGGCCCTCGGCCGCGGCGATGGTGGTGTCCAAGTCGTCGACGACGGCGACTTCGTTCTCGGTGTTCAAGACGATTTTATCTTGGACGATTTCTTGCAACACGATGGACATTTTATCGTGCGTGTCGACGTTGACCAAAGCACGACTGCCCTGGTTCAACTGAACCAGTCGCTTTTGGATCAGCGTGCTGAGTTTGAAACGTCCGCCGACTTTGTTGACGATTTCTTCTTCTTTCAGTTCTTCAAGCATTTCGATTTTCTTGTTGGTCTTTCAGGATTTGACAGATCTCAGCGACGGTGTGGTCGACCGTGTTGTTGATGATTTCGTACTGATAATGGCTGATGTAGCTCATTTCCTTTGCGGCGGTTTCCAAGCGAGCGGTCAGCTTGTCTTCGTCTTCGGTGCCGCGGTGTCGCAATCGGCGTTCCAATTCGTTCATGTCGCCGGGATGGATGAACAGGCTGATCGGATTCAAGTCGGAGCGTTCAAAGACGGACAAGGCTCCCTGCACATCGATCTCTAAAATAACCCACTTGCCGCTTTTTAGGCCAGTGGCGACTTCGTCACGCAGGGTACCGTACAGAGAACCCAGCCCGAAAACCTCTTTGAATTCGATGAATTCGCCGGCCTGCTGGCGTCGCTCGAAATCCTCCCGGGTCAGGAAATGGTAATGGCGACCGTCGATTTCCCCGGGACGGGGCGGACGCGTCGTGGCCGAGACGCTCAATTCCAACGGCAAGTCGCAGGTCGCGATCAGCTTGCGAACGACCGTGGATTTGCCCGCACCGCTGGGTCCGGAGATGACGATCAGTCGGCCCATCGCTGTTTCCGTCTTCAGGGGCTTGTCGATTCGGGTCTGGCCCGCGGGGCGATGGGGCGGCTGGTCCACGATTGGTCGATCCGTTGGCATCGGGTTCATTGGAGTCGTCGGGCGGCGATAAGTCATTCCAGATTTTGGACCAATTCACGCATGCGCTCGAGCGCGCATTTCATCTCGACGACGTGGGTGCTGACGTCGGCTCCGGCGGCTTTGCTGCCGATCGTGTTGGTCTCTCGGAACATTTCTTGCAGGATAAAGTCCAGTTTGCGGCCGGTCGGATCCGGGCGTCCGCGGTCATCCTCTTCCTCGGACTCTTGCTCGGGTTGATCGTCCAAGACGCCGGCGAACAGTTTCAGGTGGCTTTGCAAACGAGTGATTTCCTCGCTGATGTCGACGCGGTCGGCGTACACCTGAACCTCACGAAGCAGATCGACCGTGTCGACCGACAGGTCCTGTTGGTGCAGCGTTTGACGTACCTTGCTTTCCAAACGCTGTCGATACCGATCGGCGGCTTCGGGGGCCAAGTTCGCCACGGCAACCAACCGTTGGTCGAGGATGGTCAAATCGGCTTGCAGACTGCCGGCCATCTCCGCACCTTCGGATTGACGCATCTGATCGAACTGGTCCAAAGCATCGATCAGGGTCGCCAAGACCAGTGCCCAGACGTCGTCACTGTCGTCTTGTTCGAGCGTCCTGCCGGACAGGGCTCCGGGCAATTGCAAAAGCCCGACCCAGTCGATCGGTTCGTCCACGTTCAGGTCGCGCTGCACCGATTTGAGTTGTCGATAATAGGCCGCCACGACATCGCCACAAACCTGATGCGACGACGCCGACTGGGCCGGTTGCCAAGCCACGTTCACGGTCAAGGATCCGCGATGGATTCGCGATCGAATGGTCGATTCGATTTTGGGGGCCAAAGCGGCCAAAGAGTCGCTGGTGCGGAGGCTGCATTTGACGCCACGATGGTTGACCGCACGGATTTCGGCCGAAACGGTTCCCAAGTCACTGCTCCGCTGCGCACGGCCTTGCCCGGTCATGCTGCGGACGTCGGCAAAGGTCGATGCGGTCATGCGGTCTTGAAAGGGGTGGGACCCCGGCGGGGCTGACGGTCGGCGTGAAGGGATCAACCGGCGGGGACCGGCGGTCAGGGCGACGTCGATTCGTCGGGGGTGTCGGAGTCGTCGGCGGCGGATTCATCGGCCTCCGGTGACACTTCTTCGACAGCGGATTCGGCCCCGTCCGTTCCGGCCCCGTCCGTTCCGGCGGCGGCGTTGGCGCCCGCATCGGCGGGCACCAATTCGACGTCGTTTTCGGTCGCGGGAGCCTCCTCCTGGTCGCCGCCGCTCAGGCCGCTCAGGCCGAACGAATCGCTGGCGGGAATTGTCAGCGTGTCGGTTTCCGCCTCTTCATCGGCTTCGCTGCTGACCGACGGGGTGTCGATGACCGCGACGGGCGAGTGCGTCCCGAGCAGCCACATCGTGAAGGCACAGGTGAAGGCCCAGATCGCAGCGACGACGACGGTGATGATCGTGAACGTATCGCCGGCCTTGCTGCCGAAAGCGCTCTGGCCGCCGGGCCCGCCCAAAGCTCCCGTCAGGCCACCGCCCCGGCCTCGCTGGACCAGCACCAAGAGAATCAAAAAGAGCGACAGGGCCCCCATCATGAATCCCAGCACGGCGCTGGCAAAGCTGGCCACGAAGACGACCGGCTCGATGAAAAGGTTGGTCATGGTTCAATCCGTTTCGGCGAAATTTTTTTGGTGGTGTGGGTGTTGCAAGCGACTCAGGCGGTCCGACGATTCAAGCCGCCGTGATGATCCCGACGAAGTCGTCGACTTTGAGGCTGGCTCCGCCGACGAGGGCTCCGTCGATGTTCGGCTGGGCCAACAGTTCGTTGGCGTTGCCCGGCTTGACGCTGCCGCCGTACTGAATCCGAATTTGCTGTGCGACGTGGTCACCGAACTGCTTGGTCAGCAGGCCGCGGATGAAGACGTGGACTTCCTCGGCTTGTTCTTTGCTAGCGGTTTTGCCCGTCCCGATCGCCCAGACCGGTTCGTAGGCGATGACGATTCCCGCGGCCCGGGCTTCGTCCAGTCCGGCCAGCGATCCGTCGATCTGGGTCTGGATGACCGACTCGGTTTGGTCGGCTTCGCGGTCTTCCAAGGTTTCACCGACGCAGACGATCGGGGTCAAGTGGCCGGCCAGCGCCGCGTGCAGTTTTTTCGAAACGTCGGCGTCGGTTTCCCCCATCAGTTGACGACGTTCGCTGTGTCCCAGGATGACGTAGCGACAACCGATGTCCCGAAGCATCGCGGCGTTGACTTCGCCGGTGAAGGCTCCGTCGTCCGCGGCGTACAAGTTTTGAGCCCCCAAGCCGACCTGGGTTCCGGCGACCTTGTCGGCGACCACGCCCAGGTACACCGAAGGCGGGCACAGCGCCACTTCGACGTCCGTGTCGCTGCCCACCGCGGCGACGATGCCGTCGGCGAGTTCGGCGGCCGAATCGGCACGCATGTTCATTTTCCAGTTACCGGCGATCAAGATTTTTCGAGTCACGCGAGTGCCTCCGGGAGCGGTGAGATGGTTTTGTTAAAAAGTGCCGCCAACTGACGCATTTGGGCGGCCAGTTCGCGATATTGATTGGGCAGCAACGCCTGGGGGCCGTCGCTTTTGGCTTCTTCGGGACAATCATGGACTTCGACGTGCACCCCGTCGGCACCGGCGGCGATGCCGGCCAGCGCACACGGCGGAATCAAGTCCGGCCGACCGGTCGCGTGCGACGGATCGACGATGATGGGCAAATGAGTCAACGCTTTGACGGCGGGCACCGCGGCGATGTCGAACACGTTTCGGGTGATCGGGTCGAATCCTTTGATCCCGCGTTCGCACAGCACCACGTTGGGATTGCCTTGCGAAAGCACATACTCGGCGCTCATCAACAGATCCTTGATCGTCGCGCTCATGCCACGTTTGAGCAACACCGGTCGATCCGTTTTGCCGACTTCGGTCAGCAGCACGAAATTTTGCATGTTTCGTGCCCCGATTTGCAACATGTCGCTGTAGTGGGCGACCAGTTCGACGTTCCGCGGGTCGGTGATCTCGGTGACGACGGGCATGCCGTGGGTGTCGCCGACTTCTCGCAGAATCTTCAAGCCTTCTTCGCCCAAACCCTGGAACGCGTAGGGGCTGGTCCGCGGCTTGTAGGCTCCGCCGCGAAACAGGTTGGCGCCGCTTTTGCGGACGCTCTCGGCGATGCGGTGCATGCGATCGCGATCTTCGACGCTGCAAGGGCCGGCGATCATGCCCAGGTGGTCGCCGCCGATCTTCACGCCCCCGACATCGATGACACTGGGTTCGGGATGAGCTTCCAGCGACGCCAGTTTGTAGGGCGGTAAAACCGGCACGACTTCGGAAACGCCCGGGATGGACCGCAGGCGTTCTTCGCTCAGGTTGGATTCGTCGCCGATGATGCCGACGATGGTTCGGTAAGTGCCCCGGCTGAGATGGGCGGTCAGGCCCAGCGATTCGACCTTTTCGATGACATGATCGACTTGAGCGTCGGTGGCGCGGCTTTGCAAAATCAGGATCACGGTGGCGACCGTTTGCGTGGGAATTTCTGGGAGGAGAGGGGGGACGATCGCGTCAGGCTAGTCGCGGCTCGGCCGGCGTCGACCGCCGGGGGCGTCGAAAACCGCCGAAACCGGAAAAATCCGCCGAATCCGGAAGCCCGGCAATGTAGCAACCCACGACCGGAATCGTCGAGGCCAATGGGAAAGTCGAGGCCAATGGGAAAGACGGGCGAGACGTCCTGCACCCCCGCCCCCGACCGGGCGACGGCTCGTTACAATCTGCGCGACCGCCGCGGGGGTCTCACCCGATCCGCCCGGTTTCTCGTCCGCCCGTCCCTTTGACTTGCAACCGGACCGTTGCCTTGGAATTCGTCACCATCGAGTGGTGCACGCCGCTGTATCAAGAATCTCTGGAACTGAGGCACGCGGTGCTCCGGCAGCCGCTCGGTTTGACCTTTTCCGGTGAAGATCTGGACGCCGAACATTCCGATCTGCATTTCGGCGTCACCGAAGACGACAAGTTGGTGGGAATCCTGGTCGCCCGCCTGGCCGGCAAGTCGACGGCGAAGCTGCGTCAAATGGCCGTCGATCCGTCGCGGCAGAATCAAGGCGTCGGGACGTTCCTGGTCGAACGCGTCGAAGTCGAACTCCGAGACCGGGATGCGACGGAGGTGCAGCTTCACGCCCGAGAGGCCGCCGTCGCGTTCTACGAAAAGCTCGGCTATCGGGTCGTCGGCGAACCCTTCGACGAGGTCACCTTGCCGCATCGCAAGATGCAAAAAACGCTGCCGCGACAAAATTGAAATCGCCACGGCGGGATCGCCTTCACTCGGCCGCTTCGTCTTCGTCGCGGAGTTCGTCGGCCAGATCGGCCGGGATCAGCTGCACGTCGTCCGACTCGGGATTCAGCAGCAAGCCGAATTCCTCGGGCAGGTAGTCCATCAACAGGTCGCCTTCGACCATGAAACCCTGGACCTCCTCGTCCTCGTCGAACATGTCACTCTGCGCGGTGACGAAAATGCCGGCGTGTTCTTCGCTGCTGAAGACCACCAGGACCTCCTGGTCTTCCAATTCGGCCGTCAAGGCGCCGATCGCGTCCTCGTCGTCTTCGTCCTCCGGAGACTGGACGTTGATCAAGATGAACTCCCCCGAAGCCAACAGCGATTTGATCGCGACGGCGTCTTGGTCAGAGATCGCCGCGACCAATTCGGCGTACGAGTCGGAACTGAGTGGTGCAGGCATTCCAGAAGCGTAGGTTCGCCGGGCTTTCGGGGCAATCGGGGGCGGTTCACTCGGGGGCCGCGAGTCGGTTTTTTGTCGGAAGCGCTGGCGACGCCCGAGTGGTCGCGGCAAGATTTCCCATTTTTTCGTCAGACCGCTGCCGCGACCGAGCCGACGATCTCGTCTAAACTGCGTCGGATCCTTTCCTCAGGCTTTCCTTGCCCCCGCCCCCGAACCGCAGACCAGTGCCGTGACCCGACCGACCCAAAACCGCCCCGCCAACAGCCGCCGCCACTTTTTAAAGACGGGTGCTGCGGCCGGTGCCATCGCGACGCCTTATTTCTTTTCCCAGCCTCGGACGCTGGCCGAGGAAACGAAATCCGCCAACGACCGGATCCCGATCGCCGTGATCGGCAGCGGCGGCATGGCCGGCGGCAACATGCGGTCGGCCAGTGACTGGTTGGACGTCGTGGCGATCTGCGACGTGGATAGCGATCGGGCCGCCAAGTTCAACGAACAGCACAGCGGCGGCAAGGCCAAGACTTACTCGAATTACGAAGACATCCTGGCCGACGACGAAATCAAGCTGGTCCACATCGCCACGCCCGATCACTGGCACACCAAGCCTCTGATCGAAGCGATGCTGGCCGGCAAAGACGTGTACTGCGAAAAACCGCTGACCTTGACGATCGACGAAGGCAAACGGATCCGCAAAATCCAGCGGGAAACCGGACGCGTCGTGCAGGTCGGCACGCAACAACGCAGCACGTTTCCTTTGTTCGTCAAAGCGATGGCGATCGTGGCCGACGGCCGGGTCGGCAAGATCAAACGACTGGAATGTTGCATCGGCGGCGCGCCGTCAAGCCCCGCCATCCCGGTCGCCGACGTCCCCGGAAACTTGGATTGGGATCGCTGGTTGGGGCCCGCGCCCGAAGTCGCCTACCGCAACCAGCCGAAGACCGAAGACCAGCGGTATCACAGCAACTGTCATTACGAATTCCGCTGGTGGTACGAATACAGCGGCGGCAAGCTGACCGACTGGGGTGCCCACCATGTCGACATCGCCAACTGGGCACTCAAGCAGAACGGACAGACCGAAGGCCCGCTGGGCATCCGCGGCACCGCGGAACATCCTGTCGATTTCGTCAACGGCGTGCCGCAACAAAACGATCGTTACAACACGGCCACCAAGTTCCTGTTTACGGTGGACTATCCCGGCGGCACGGAAATGATCATTCGCAACGATGGCCGTAACGGTGTGCTGATCGAAGGCGACAAAGGGCGGATCTTTGTCAGCCGGGGCAAGCTGGAAGGGGCACCGGTGGAAGCCTTGCAAGACAACCCGCTTCCCGAAAACGCCATCGCGACGGCCTACAAGGGTTTGCCGATGGAGCACAACGAGCGAAAGGCACACTGGGCCAACTTCATCCGCTGCCACCAGCAAGGCGTCCAGCCGATCAGCGACGTTCACAGCCACATGGAAATGCTGAACGTCTGCCACTTGGCCGGCATCAGCGCGCGATTGGGACGCGATCTGAAATGGGACGACAAGAACGAGCAGGTCGTCGGCGACGACCAAGCCGACGCGATGCTCGCGCGGCCTTACCGTGCGGGCTACGAGATCCAGATGGGCTAGGAGCCGGCCGCCCGTTGCCTACGTCCTCTACGAAACGGTCCGTCGTTGGTATCATCTGCCTGCGACAGACCGTTTTTCTTTTTCGCCCCCTTCGGTCATCTCCGAACCCTGCCCCCAACAGCCGCTTTTCGACCATGAGTTCAGAACCCCAGTACCGCGACGGCACCCTCGCGTTGCACGCCGGCCAAGTCCCCGATCCCACGACCAACAGTCGCGCCGTCCCGATTTATGCGACGACCAGTTACACGTTCAACGACACCGATCACGCCGCGGCGTTGTTCGGGTTGACCGAGTTCGGGAACATCTACAGCCGGCTGATGAACCCGACGGTCGACGTGCTGGAGAAACGATTGGCGGCGCTCGACGGCGGCGTGACGGGTTTGTGTTTCGCGTCGGGACAGGCCGCCATCACCGCGGCGATCCTGACGATCGCCCACAGCGGCCAAAACATTGTCAGCAGCACGTCGCTGTACGGCGGGACCTGGACGCTGTTCACCCAGACGTTCAAGAATCTGGGCATCGAGGTCCGCTTTTTCGATTCCGCGCACCCGGAAAAGATCCACGAGTTGGTCGACGAAAACACGCGACTGGTTTACATGGAATCGTTGGGCAATCCCAAGAACGACGTGCCGGATTTCGAAGCCATCGCCGAGGCGGCGCACACGTCGCCCCACGGTCCGATCCCGGTGCTGTGTGACAACACCGTGATGACACCCCTGCTGCTCAAGCCGATCGATCACGGCATCGACATCGTGATCTACAGCACGACCAAATTCATCGGCGGCCACGGCACGACCATCGGCGGCGCGATCGTCGATAGCGGCAACTTCCAATGGGCCGACAACCCGGACAAGTGGCCGGAGTTTTGCGGACCGTCGCCTTCGTATCACGGCGCGGTTTTCGAAGAACACCTGCGGCCGATGGGCAACATCGCTTACAACCTGCACATCCGCACGCATTGGCTGCGTGACACCGGCGCGGCGATGAACCCCTTCGCGGCGTTTCTGTTTTTGCAAGGTTTGGAAACGCTGCACTTGCGGATGCCCCGGCACTGCGAAAACGCGCAAGCGGTCGCGGAATTCCTGGAATCGCATCCCGGCGTCGAATGGGTCAATTACCCCGGCTTGAAGTCTAGCGCGTACTACACCAACGGGCGAAAGTATTTGCCCCACGGCCAAGGCGCGATCATGGGATTCGGCATCAAGGGCGGCATGGAAGCCGGCAAGAAATTCATCAACGCCTGCAAATTGTGTTCGCACCTGGCCAACATCGGTGACGCCAAGACGTTGGTGATCCATCCGGCCAGCACGACGCACCAACAGTTGTCCGAATCCGAACAACTCAGCACCGGCGTGTCGCCCGAATACGTCCGCGTCAGCGTCGGCATCGAAGACGTCGCCGACATCATCGACGACTTGAAGCAGGCGCTTGCCGTGGCGACGTCGTAGCCACGGTTCGCACGAAGTCGCTGGATCATGACTTTCCAAAGCACCGACGATCTGCGCACCGATTCACCGCTCCGCCATGCGCAGTCGGTCACCTTCGATCGACCCCTGGACTTGGAACTCGGCGGCGAACTCCGTGGCGTCCGCTGTGCGTTCGAAACATGGGGCCGGTTGGACGATCAGGCCTCCAACGCGATTCTGGTTTGTCACGCGATCAGTGGTGATTCGCACGCGGCCAAGCACGATGACGATGACGCGCCGGGTTGGTGGGACGCCCTGATCGGCCCGGGCAAGCCGATCGATACGGATCGTTTTTTTGTCGTCTGCCCCAACGTCCTGGGCGGTTGTCGAGGGACGACCGGGCCCGGCGACATTAATCCGGAAACCTTGCGGCCCTACGGGGCGGATTTTCCAAGCATCACGATCGGCGACATGGTCGCCGTGCAAAAACGCTTGGCCGATCACCTGGGCGTCCGACGATGGCGGGCCGTCGTGGGCGGCTCCTTGGGAGGCCACCAGATCCTGACCTGGATCACCCGCTATCCCGATTCGGCACAGACTTGTATCGCGATCGCCACGTCGGCGCGGCTGACCTCGCAAGCACTCGGATTCGATGTCATCGGCCGAAACGCGATCCAATCGGATCCCGATTTCGCCGGGGGACAGTATTACGATCAGCCGCGACGACCCGATACGGGTCTGGCCATCGCGCGGATGCTCGGACACATCACCTATTTGTCCAGCGAGGCGATGGACGCCAAGTTCGATCCCGATCGGCACGACCCGCGACAGATCGCGTCGGACTTCGAACAACGCTTCAGCGTCGGTTCCTACTTGGCCCATCAGGGGCAAAAGTTCGTGACCCGATTTGATGCCAACAGCTACATCACGTTGTCGATGGCGATGGACTTGTTCGATCTCGGCGACACGCGGCTGAAATTGATGGAACGTTTCGACGACGCGGCTTGTGATTTCTTGGTCGTCAGTTTCAGCAGCGATTGGCTGTTCACTTCGGGCCAGTCCCGCGACATCGTCAACGCGTTGACGGCGCTGGACAAGCCGGTGACCTACGCCGAAATCACATCCGACGCCGGGCACGACGCGTTCTTGATTCAGTCGGACATTCAGCAGTACGGGCCCTTGATTCGTGCGAAGTTGGGGATCCGTGCGAAGTCGGGCCCGATCGACGACTCCGAAGTTTCGCTTTCGGCGTCGGACCGGGCGATCTTGGACCTGATTCCCGGCGGAGCTTCGGTCCTGGATTTGGGATGCGGACGCGGCGAGCTGCTTTCGGTGCTGGCCGCCCGCGGTTGTCACCGTGTGATCGGGGTCGAGGTCGCCCAGGCCAACATCTTGGCCGCGGCCGCTCGCGGACTCAACGTGATCGACTACGACTTGAACAAAGGCTTGCCGGCGTTCATCGATGACCAATTCGACGTGGTCGTCTTGAACGAGACCTTGCAAGCGGTCGAAAACGTCGAGTCGCTGTTCGACGAAATGCTGCGGGTCGGTCGTAAAGCCATCGTCAGCTTTCCGAACTTCGCCTTTCGATCGCTGCGTGATCACTACGTCAAAGAAGGTCGATCGCCCAAGTCGCCCGGTCAGTTCGATCACGAATGGTTCAACACGCCCAACCGCCGTTTCCCCAGCATCATCGACGTGCTGGATTTTTGCGACGACCGCGGCGTGATCGTCGACGACGCGATCTACTTGGACTCGGTCGACGGCCGTATGGTGACGGCTCAGGAGGACCCGAATCTCAACGCCGACATCGCCGTGTTGGTCTTACGCGCGAAAAGCTGAGGGGCTTTGCTGTTTTGTGCTATCTTCCTGCACAACCACAGCACCCCCGTCAGGCCAGATGCGATGAAATCGGACATCCCAGCAACGACTGCGAGCATTGGCGATCCGCCCACGGACCGACGAGGTGATCCTGCGAAAACAGCGGCGACGACGCTCGCCGATCGCAGCTTCGTGGGTTTCCTGACGACCCAGTTTTTTGGCGCGTTCAACGACAACCTGTTCAAGCAATTGTTGCTGCTGCTAGCCGTTCCTTCGGCGGCGGCCATCGCGGCGGGCCAGTCTCAGGGCCCGGACTTGCAAGGCATCGCCACGGTCGTGTTCGGCATCCCGTTCGTGATCTTCGGCGGACTGGCCGGTTTCATCGCCGACAAAATCAGCAAGCGGACGATCATCGTGGCCAGCAAGGTCGGCGAAATCCTCGTCATGTCGTTGGGCTTGATCGCGTTCTTGGCGACACCGTGGGTCGGGTTCTACGGTTTGTGGGTCGTGCTGTTTTTGATGGGACTGCAGAGCACCTTTTTTGGTCCCGGCAAGTACGGGATCTTGCCGGAAATGTTGGACGAACAACAGTTGCCCCGCGCCAACGGTTTGGTGTTGATGACCACCTTCGTGGCCATCATCATCGGCACGGCCGTGGCCGGGCCCCTGAAAGACGCGTTGGTCGATCCGGCCGTTCCCGGCGTCCAAGCGGCACAGAAGCTTTGGATGGCGTCGTTCATCTGCATCGGCATCGCCGTCGCGGGGACCCTTTGCAGCCTGTTCGTTCGCCGAGTGCCCGTCGCCGATCGCGAGCTGAAACTGAAGACGGAATACTTGTGGGTACCCCGGCCGATGCGTCGGTTGTTGGCCGTCGATCGTCCCTTGTTGATGGCACTGTTGGCGTCTTGCGTGTTTTGGCTGATCGCCGGTTTGACGCTTCAGGCGGTCAATTCATTGGGCAAAACACAACTCGGGCTGACCGACACGAAAACGAGTTTGATGGTGTCGTTGATCAGTGTGGGCATCGCCGCGGGCGGCGTCGCGGCCGGTTGGCTGACGCGCCGCACCTCGGGGTCTTTCGTGCTTCACGCCGGCATGTGGGGTGTCGTGGCGTTCTGCGTGCTGCTGTCGATCTCGATTCCCGGTCGCGGCCATTGGCTCGGATTCGGCGGCAGCATCCCGGTGCTGATCCTGCTCGGCGGTGCCGCCGCTTTCTTCGCGATTCCGATTCAAGTGTTCCTGCAGGCCCGGCCACCGGAACAGCTGAAGGGCCGCATGATCGCGGTCATGAATCAAGCCAACTTTTTCGCAATCGTCATGTCAGGCGTGCTGTACCAGATCTTGGATCTGATCATCAACGCACTCGATTGGCCGCGGAGCGCCGTATTCGCGGCGATGGCGATTTTGTTCGTTCCCGTCGCGATTTTTTACCGTTTGGAAAATCATTAGGTCCCGCAAAAAGTTCGGTACGCCGGCGCGTCGACGGGCGGCGCGGCGGTGAACTTTTCGTCGCGATCTTGGTCGGAATAAGGATCCGACAGCACCCGCAACAGCGTCTCGAACTGCGTCAAATCCCCGCCTTCGGCGGATTGCAAAGCCGATTCCACCAAATGATTCCGCGGGATCACGGCGGGATTGTGTCGACGCATCGCGGCGCGGACTTGTCGTAGCGGTCGGCCGTTTCGGGTCACCCGGTCCCGCCAAAGTCTGTGCCAGTTCTGAAAACCCTCCGACGCGTCGATCTGCTCCGCGCGCGTGTCGTCGTCGGACAACGCGCGAAACGTATTGGTCATGTCGGCATCGTTTTCGGCCATCCAATTCGACAAGGACTCGATCAAGGTTTCGTCGTCCGGATCGGCGTCGGGAATCCCCAGTTTCTGTCGCATGCCCGTCATCCAAGAATGCTGATACCTGTGCTCGTAGTCTTTCAAGACTTCGGTCGCCGATTCGATCGCTTGTTGCGAATCGTCATCGATCAAGGTCAACAAGGTCTCCGCAAAGCGGCCCAGATTCCACTGACCGATGATCGGCTGATTGCCGTAAGCGTAGCGGCCTTGCAGATCGATCGAACTGAACACGGTGTCCAGGTCGTAACGATCCATGAACGCACAGGGACCGTAGTCGATCGTCTCGCCGCATATCGACACGTTGTCCGTGTTCATCACGCCGTGAACGAAGCCGACCAACATCCAACTCGCGATCAGATCCGCTTGTCGAAAGGCGACCGCTTTGAAAAACGCGAGATAGCGATCGTTCTGTTCGGCCGACTCCGGGTAATGACGATCGATCGTGTAGTCCGCCAGGGCTTTCAAGCCGTCATGATCTTGTCGCCCCGCAAAATATTGGAACGTCCCGACCCGAATGTGACTGGCCGCGACGCGAGTCAGAATCGCGCCGGGCAACGGGCGTTCGCGATAGACCGCTTCGCCCGTCGACACGACGGCCAGTGACCTCGTCGTCGGGATGCCCAACGCGTGCAGCGCTTCGCTGATCAAGTACTCTCGTAACATCGGCCCGAGTGCGGCCCTGCCGTCGCCCGACCGCGAGTAACGGGTTCGCCCGGAACCTTTCAATTGGATGTCGAAGCGTCGCTCGTCTGCGGTGATCTGCTCGCCCAAGAGGATCGCGCGGCCGTCGCCGAGCATCGTGAACCCGCCGAACTGATGCCCCGCGTAGGCTTGAGCGATCGGGTCGGCGTCGTCGGGCACTTCGTTGCCGGACAACTCGGACGCCATCGCAAAGCCGTCTCGGCCGTCCGGCTTCAACCCCAAGTCATCGGCCAGTTCGTCGTTGAAGACGACCATTTCCGGTTTCGTCACGGGGGTCGGCGCGACACGTTGGAAAAAAGAATCCGGCAATCGTGCGTAACTGTTGTCGAAATTCCAAACTCCCGTTTGCGAATCGGAAAAATCGATCGATCGATTCGATGCTGAACGAGAGGACATGGAGCGGCTCCGCGAATCAAGATCAGGGCAAGAAATGAAGTGAACGCAGGAAGCTGTCCATGCGGTCGACGGTTTCATCATAGGAGCGACCTTGCCCCCTCGTGAAGTTGAAAAAACCGTGACTTTGGTCTTCGTAGCCGACCAATTCACATTTCGTCGCCGATTCCTCGGCCCGCCGGGCGAACACTTCGGCCGTTGGATACGGCACGGTGGTGTCGGCCATGCCGTGAAAGATGATGGTCGGCGGCAAGTCGGCATCCAGGTGATGGTAAGGAGAAATCGTGATCGGATCGGCACCGACACGCGCCGCCAACTCGGTCGCTTTTTGCGACGTCACGTCGATCCGCCCGGGAATCGGTGCCAAAACCAAAGCCGGATTGAACAAGATCAACGCGTCGGGGCGGCTGCGGACGTCGGCGTCCACCGGTTCAAAGCCGGGGACGGTGGCGACCGCGGCGGCCAAGTGCCCCCCGGCGGACCCGCCGCCCGCCGCGATTCGATCCGGGTCAATGTTCCAACGCTCGGCATGACGGCGAACGAAACGCATCGCGGCTTTGGCGTCCTCGACGCACGAGACGGCCTTCACGCCGTGGCGAGACGCGACGCGGTAATCGGCGCACATCCCGACCATGCCTTGGTCGGCCAAGTGCCGGCAATGCGGATAAAACTGGGTGACGCTGCCGCTTTTCCAGCCGCCGCCGAAGAAAAACACCGCCGCGGCGCGCGTCGCGTTCGGTCCGCCCGGCACGTCGGCGGACGCCAGCGGCAAGAAGACATGAAGTTTCAGCTCGACATCGCCGACGGTCTTGTACACCACTTCCTCGGTCGCTCGGATGCCGGCGAGCTGTTGCTTACGATCCTGGGACACCATCAGTCGTTCGATTTCGTCGGTCAACGCCTCACGCTCCGACGCGACGATCTGGACGAGCCGATGATCGGCCGGGTCTTCGTCGACCCAGCGGTTGGTGCCGTTGGGAAACACTTGGTTGCCCCCGTCACGGGTGAACTTCCAAAATCGGGCATCCGGGCGTGCGGCGATCAGCAAAGCGGTTTGGTCCCAACTGGAACGCGTCGGTTTTTCACCCAGGAACAAGTCGTAGGCGACGCGCATCGGATGCGACACCGATAGCTCTGTTCGCCTTTTTCCGGTTCCCACTTTTTCGCCATCACCGCTGAAGTGAATCGGTCCCGGCCAGTTCTCGGCGACGTCGACGGCCGATTCGGGATCGGGTTTGAAGTTGCCGAATGTTCCCGGGTTCAAGTGTTCCGGGTAACGCCCGCCCATGACCACGAACATCGATACTTTCTGCTCGGCCAATTCGGCGCCCGTGAGCGGACTGATGTCGTCCGCCGGAGATCTCAACAAATCGGCGACGTTGGTCAGGTAGCCGACCGTGACGAGCCGAACCGAATCGTCGCGGGCGTCGGCAAGCGCGCGTCGCAGGACGTCGACGGCGGGCGGCGCGTCTTCGTTCGTTGCGAAACGACTCGGGAACCTTTCGGCGATCGGCTTGGCGTACCGTGATCCGCGGTCGATCCCCGCTGCCGGTCGCTTGGGAACTCCCAGTGGCAAGTCGGGCCGTCCGTAAAAACGATTCAGCGCGTCCAGGCACGGCGCGGAATAGGGGTAATTCGAACTGACCGTGGTGGCCAAGATTTCGATTTCGCCCGCATCGGCCAACGCGTGCAAACAAGCGACCGCACCGACGTCATCGCAATCGGTATCGATGTCGGTATCAAACAGAATCGGCGTGGGAGGGGCGGCCTCGGTCGTCGCCGGACAAGCGAGGCAAATCCATGCGAAAATGACAGACAGCCGTCGCTTCGTGATCGGGTTCATTGTGGGGCTCCGGTGGTTGGTTCGGATCGAAAATCTCTCGGCAAGGCGATCTGCGAACCAACGGCGTCCGGCCGTCCGGGAGGTTGGTCGAAAAGAGAATACGCCAAGGGGACCCAGGATAACTTCCCGGACACCCGGGGTGCATCGGACCGTCGGCGGCCCGTTTTTTCCGGCTCTCGTCGCCACCATTGGCTGATTCGATCGAGGAGTTGAAAATATCAATAGGACAAATTGCCGCACCGTTCCTATCGTTCCACGTGGCGTTCGCTCGAACGTCCTGCCCCGCAAGCATGTGGAAGCGGGGCTGATCTTTCATTTCGACCGTGGAGTTTGTCAGATGGTTGCAGCGAATCCTTTGACCGAAAGATTTCGACGACTTGAGGACGCACATTACTTTGAAACGGAGATGCGTTTGCGAAAGGAATTCGATCAGTTTCTTCGCCGCGAACATGAACGTAAAGCTCTTTCGCACGCCAGTGCGATCGATGATCCCGAGTTGCTGGATCGATTGATCGACGAGGGTTTTTCGGCGGACACCTTTCCCGCTCTGGCTCTGGTTCCGATCGCCATGTTGGCTTGGGCCAGCGGTGATGTGAGCGAACGAGAACGCAAAGCGGTCCTCAAAGTCGTGGTCGATTCGGGGCTGACCGACCATGCCGCGGCGTTGGAAATGTTCGAAGGCTGGTTGGTCAGCCGACCCAGCGAAAAGCTGATGGATTTGTGGAGAGAAGTGACCGAGCGGCAATTGTCCCGGGTCCGCTGGTCCATCCGCGAAGCGATCGGCGACCGCTACCTTCGCCAAGCCACCGAAGTGGCCTCGGCATCCGGCGGCTTTCTGGGCTTCGGATCGGTGTGCTACGAGGAACAAGCCTTGCTGGAGCGGATCCGATCCGTTTACGGATAGTCAAGTCACACGATTCCAGGGGATCCGGTTTACCAACCGTATCGCCAAACGTTGGCCGGGCGAACCCACAACACGACGATCAGGGCCGAAGTGTCGACACCGCTTCGGCCGGTAACGCGAAGGCCACGAACGCATCGCCGGCGCGTGTCCTTTGTTTTCCAGCTCCGCCGGCGGCGATGATCACGTACTGTTTGCCGTTCGCCAGGTAGGTCGACGGCGTCGCGTAGGCACCGGCATCAAATTGGTGCTGCCAAAGCTGGCGACCGGACGTCTTGTCGAACGCGCGGAACCGCTCGTCTTTCGTGCCACCGATGAACACCAGACCGCCGGCGGTCACGATCGGTCCGCCGAAGCTCTCCGTTCCGGTCAAGGGAACGCCCCGCGCGGTGAGCTCGGGAAATTCGCCCAACGTCGATCGCCAGACGAACGCGCCGGTGTTCAAATCGATCGCGTTGAGCTGTCCCCAAGGCGGCGCGATCGCCGGATAGCCTTCCTGGTCACGGAATTGGTTGTAACCGGTGTGTCGATATCGATAACGACTGCCCTGCGGCGCGGGGACCAGTTGGATGATGTTGGGCATGTTGGTGCTGTTGACGTACAAGACGTTCGAACCGGGGTCAAAGCTGGCACCGGACCAATTCGCCCCGCCGTGAAAACCGGGGATGACGACGGTGCCCTCCAGGCCGGGCGGATTGAACGCCGGGCCGCCGCGGATTTGGCGAAGCCGAGCCAGCACGTGCTGACGGTTGGCCGGCGCGATGTTCGTGACGTTGGACTCGTCCAGCTTTTGCGCCGCGAACGGTGGCGGCAGGGTCGGGATCGGCTGAGTCGATGCGGCTCGTTCGCCGGGCACGTCCGACGGCGGCACGATCCTTTCCTCGATCGGGAACAACGATTCACCGGTCTCGCGATGCAGCAGGTAAACGAACCCGGTCTTGGTGACTTGGGCGACTGCGGGAATCGTTTTCCCGTCACGGACCACCGTGACCAAATTCGGATAAACCGGCAAGTCGTGATCCCACAAGTCGTGGCGAATGGTTTGAAAGTGCCAACGCCGCCGGCCCGTTTCCGCGTCGATCGCGATCACGCAGTTGGCGAACAAGTTGTCACCCAGACGATCACCGCCATAAAAGTCGAAGGCGGCTGATCCGGTCGCCACGAACACCAAGCCTCGCTTCGTATCCACACTCGCGCCGCCCCACGCGTTCGCTCCGCCGCGGTTTTTCCAGGAATCGTCTTGCCAAGTCTCGTTGCCGAATTCGCCCGAACGGGGCACGGTGTGGAAACGCCATACTTGATCGCCGGAACGGACGTCAAAGGCACGAATGTCACCCGGGGCGCTGTCACCGGGGCCTTCGCCGTTGGACACGCCGAGGATCACGATGTCGTTGTAGATCGCCGGGGCGGACGTGGGGCCGTAACCGAGTTTCGCAATGTCACGTTCCAGGTCTTCGCGAAGGTCCTTCGCGCCGCGGTCACCAAAACTCGTATCCAGCCTGCCGGTTTTCGCGTCGATGCAGTACAGACGACCGTCAGAGGTTCCGTGCAAGATCCGCCGCCGTCCGCCGTCTTTTTCGTCGGTCCAGTAAGCAACGCCGCGGTTGACGCCGCCCGAGGCGAACGGGCCGGCCGGTGGCCCGTACGACGCCGGGTCGAAGTCCCAAACGACTCGGCCGGTCGCGCCGTCGAGCGCAACGACACGACGATTCGCCGTGGTCACATAGGCGATCCCGTCGACGACGACCGGCGTGCATTCGATCGTCCGTCCGTTGCCGTCGGCATCCAATTCGCCGGTTCGAAACGTCCAAGCGACCCGCAAGTCCTTGACGTTGTCGGTGTTGATCTGGTCGAGCGTCGAATATCGTGCCGCGCCCCGGTCGCCACCGACGGCGATCCAGTCGTCGGACGACTGACCCGGCAAGGGATTCGCCGAAAGCCAAAAGGACAACAGCCAGAACGTCGCCAAAGAAACAATCGGTTTGCGTCGGGTCATTTAGGATTCCTCGGTTCATTCCCGTTCGTCGCGGGGTCTTGCCCCGACACGTCGGCGGCAGGTGTGTGGATCATGGAAAGCTTTTTCGGGGGATCGAGGCATAATGAATCATCACGAACGAAGCTTTTCCAAGTGCGTTTTCATCCCTTCCGACACGGAACCCGCGTCCGATCCCAAGGCAATGAATCGGAACCCGATGTCCTTGTGATGCTGGACGCTGTCGGATTTCACCAGGATACCGGCGGTCTTGCCGTTGGCTTCGCTTGCCGTCACGACGCGCCGATGGCATTCGATCAACTTGTCGTTTTCGAACTCACCCGGGCAACCCAGGTTCACCGACAAATCGAGCGGTCCGACGAACAGCACATCGACGCCCTCGACGGCCGCGATGTCTTCGGCCGCCTCCACCGCTTCGGGCGTTTCGATTTGGACGATCACCAAGCTGTTGTCGTTCGCGTCGTCGAAATAGGCCTGCCAGTCCTGTCCGTAATTCGTCGCGCGGATCAGGCCGGCGACGCCTCGCTTTCCTTGCGGCGGATACTTGATGGCCTCGACGGCGCGTTCCGCCTCGGCGACCGAACTGACGTAGGGAAACATCACGCCGGCGGCTCCGCTGTCCATGACGAATTTCACCGTGTCGGCGTCGACGCTGGGGATGCGAACGACGGGCGAGGACTTTGAACCGCGACAGGCCAAAAGCATTCCCCGCAAATCGGCAAGCGACCCACTGCCGTGCTCCAAATCGATCAACAGCCAATCGAATCCGACGCTTGCGGCGATCTCCACCGACGTCGCCGATCCGAGGTTCAAAAAGGTTCCGGCCAAAACTTCTTGATGAAGCCGATAGCGATCGATCCACTGGGGTAACGTGCTGGTCATGGTCAATCCAAGTCGACGAAGAAATCCGAAATCCGAAATCCGAAATCGGAGCGAGGAAACGAGGCAGAACGAAGCCGGCATCGACCGGCGGTTCTTTACCGAGCCGTACGAAGACGTCCGGCGATCGATCGACGGCTACCCGTCGATTTTGCGGTGAAACCCGGGTCGCTACTTCACGGCCGAGTAATCCGTCGCCGTCATGTAGGTCGAGATGATCGGGGCGGCCAGTTTGCCGACGCCCGAGGCCTTCGCCGCGGCCTTCCAGTCGGGATCGGCGATGAAGGCTTTCCAAGATTCCTTGGCCGCTCCGGTGTTTTCGTGTTCGATGATGTAGATCAACGTGTCGGCGGAGTCCGGTTCATCGGCCGAGTGCCAGTAACCCAGCGAACGGATACCGTGCTTTTTGAACAAGCCGATGGTGTGGTCGCGAAAACGTGCGTCCAACGCGTCCAACTTGCCTTCGGCCGCCTTGTAGATGCGAAGCTCGAACACGTCGTCCTGGTCGCTGTCACCATTTTCCCACGAAGGTGAGTAATCGGTAGCGTTCATGTAGGTCGATTCCGGCGGCTTTGCCAACTTGCCGACTCCCGATGCGTCGCGAGCCGCGTGCCATTCGGGGTCTTGGCCGAAAGCTTTCCAGGACGCCTTCGCGGCTTCACGACTGGCGTGTTTGATGATGTAAATCAGCGTGTTCTTCGACGCCTCTTCGTCGGTCGGCACCCAATACCCGATCGATTCAATGCCGTGCTTCTTGAACAACCGGGTCGTGTGGTCGCGGAAACGTGCGTTCAACGCATCCAGCTTGCCCGCGTTGGTTTCGTAGATGCGGAGTTCGTAGACATCGGCGGTCGCGGTGGGCGAAAAACCCGTGCAAACGAGCAGGGTGATCGGTAAAAGGCAAAATCGGGCGACGTGATTCATGGCATTCGAGAAAAAAGGAGGGCGAAAATGGGGACAGAGAATGGGGACACAACCAACACTCCGTCCGCAGATTCTAGCAGGTCGGCGGTCCGGTTTGACGGTTCGCCGACCACCGACGATCCGCATCTGCCACGCGACGATCCCCGTCAAGACGACGGCGACCGCCGGAGGGGCGGCGATCCGTCCGGCGATCAAGGCCTCAGAGGAGCGCCGAATCGGGCCGCAAATTCGTTCAAATCAGCCGAATCGATGAAGCCGTTGTCGTTGAAGTCCAACCATTCGTTGAACGCCGGCGAGGCCGCCGACGTCCCGAAGGAGCTTTGCAGCCCGGGCAAATCCGACGGACTGACGATCCGGTCGCCATCCAAGTCACCGAAGTACGAAAAGAACCGGTCGGCCGCGTCTTGCCCGAAGACATAGTCGCCTCCGTTGCGACCGTCGTCGTCTCCGTCCAGGGGCGTTGTGGTTCCCCGCACGCGGACCAGGGCGGCGTTCAAGCGAAGCTGGTAGTCGCCATCGATCAAGGCCGATCCGTCGCGAGTCAGATCGCCAGCGAAGGTGACGTTTGCCACCGTGTCAGTTCCGTTCATTCGCGTTGAGACGTTGGTCGCGACGACACCACCGGTCGCTCCGGTTCGCTCGACCGTGACCGCACCGGCAAGAATTTCAACGTCGCCATCGATGACGAATTCCAATTGCGTGATTCGAGACCGTTGATCGGGATACGCCGCGCCGGGTTTTCCGACCCGAATGTCTTTTACGAAGGCTTGATCCTCGACGCCAACGACCAAAGCTTGTTCCAACCCATGGCCCGCCGCGTCGGTGACGCGCAGGCGAATCCGGTAGCTGTCTCGCGTTTCGAAGTCGATCACTTCGCCGCTGCGAATGAACAACTGACCGTTTTCGACGCGGAAACGCCCGTTGTCGTCGGCACCCTCGCCGGCGATCAGTTCGAAGGAATGAATCTCGTTCTCGGTCGCATCCTCGGCCACCAATGGGGACACGAAAACGTCGCGGGTTGCCGCGTCGGAGTTCTCCGGCAACAGGCTCGGCGGCCGGATCGACGTCGGAGCGAAGGGGTCGAAGGAGACTTCGAATGTTCTCGAACTCACGCCACCGTCTTGGTCATCCACGTCGATGGTCACCTGATAGCGGCCGGGTTGCTCGTAGACATGCTCGATGCTGAAGGTCTTGTCGTTTTGCAGCACGACGGGCCGTACGCTGCCATCGCCAAAGTCGGCCGAGGCCAGCCAAACGTCGTCGCCGGGATCGGCAAAGCTGCCCGAGAAGACCAGCGGAACGCCGGCCAGCATCGTGGGCGTGGGATCGAGCGTGACCACGGGCTCGACGTTGGCGGCATCGATGATGAAAGGTGCCGACGTGAGACTAGCGGTTCCGTCGGTCGCCGTCACCGCGACCTCGTAGCGGCCTTCATCGGTCGGCGTAAACGAGAAGCCGGGTTCGGTCGTCGTTTCGGCGACCATGCCACCGACCGTCCAGGTGTACGACGTGATCGGTCCGGCAAGTCCGAACGATGCCGGGTCGACGACCAAGTCGACCGACGTGCCTTCGATGGTGTTGATGTCCGCATCACTGACCGCGCGAACGCTCCGTGGCGACATCGACCGCAGACCCGCTTGGGTTCCCACCGTGATGACGGGTGGGGTGGGGGGTACGGAAAGAACACGCAACCGCGTCGTGTCCGAGGTTTCCTGTTCGTCGATGTCGCGTGCCTCAACTCGATAGTCCCCTGGCTCATCCGGTGTGAAGGTGAACGACTCCGTAAAGGCCTCGCCCACCACTTGGCCATTGTCCACTCGAGTGACGGTCCACACCGGCTGCGGGCCCGACGGGGCGGATCCTAGATCGAAAACAATCGTTTGCCCGACACTGGCCACGCGATCCGGGCCGATGTCCAAGGCACGCCGAACCGGCAAGTCGGTCACCGAAGCGAACGGCAAGCCGGTGAAATCGGTCGGCCGCAGTTTGGGACCGTCGAACCCGTTGGCCCCCTTGTAGATGCGAAGGTAATCCATCAGCGTCGCGCCGTTTTCTGCAGCACCGATATCACCGAAACGCAATCGATCTTCCGAGAAAGTACCAGCGGTATAACCCGACAGCGGTAAGCCTGGATCCGTTGACAACATCACACCATCGCGAAACACGAAGAACTCGTTCGCGTTACCGGGTCTCTGAATCAATTGAAAGGTGTGAAACGAATCGGTGTTGTCTGCGGTGGAAAGAGTTACCGTGTCAACGCCTCCCGAAGGTGTATTGACCAACCATTTCACGGATTGCTTGCCGATGAACAGAGCCGCATTGATGCTTGGTCCGCCTGGGTTGCTGGATTTCAACGACGGGGCAATCACGAACGCTCCACGCGATCCTTCCGGCAAGTCCGGATCGACCGTCAGACTAAATTCGATCGTATAGCCGGAATCAACCGTTGGCAGCAGCGTCGGCCAGAGGGTGTTGGGATCGGTGTTGCCGCCCACGTACTGCGATGTTCCAAGATGGAGCGTTCCATCGGTCACCGTCGGCCCATTGAACGGTCGCAGATCAGGAAAGCCGTTGTTGTCCAAGTCGACCAACGATTCGTCGAACGGATCGACGTCGAAGTCGTACTGATAGACGAAAGCGTCCGCATCGAAGTTCGGCAACGTCTGGTCGCCGAAGCCACTTGGCACGACGAATTCGATCGCATCCAAGTCACTGAAGGTCGCGTTCGGCATCGTTGAAATGCGGTAATTGCCCGACAGGTCCGTCGAGGTACAAGCGATGATGCTGCCATCCGAGTTCCGAATGTGCAGCGTCGCACCGGGCACGGTGGCTTCACCCGCATCACGAATACCATTGCCGTTGGCGTCGACAAACACGGTCCCGTAGCGGAATCTGTCCGTCGGCGAAGTCTGCAAGTTCGTGAAATCGAAACCGCTGAACGCTTCCGCCCCACCGCCGGCCGCCGATGCAATGATGGTGACGCGGACCGCGCCAAAATCGTCATCGGCCGGATATTCCAGAACCAAATGATCATCGACCACGTGGGGTCGGACCCGCGGGTCGTCACTCGTCGCGGTAAAACGGTTGCCGCTGGCCGGCGTCACCACGGCGGACAAATCAACCGATGTGACGCCGACGATTGACGCACTGGCCGCTCGCGTTGGGCGACCACGCTGATCGGCAGCAGCTGTGCGAAGGTTGGTTTGAAAGTCACCCAGTCGCCCGTCCAACCCGTTACCCGAACTGTCAAAGATTAAATCGGGATGTGTCTCGTCAAATCCATAGTACGCACGCAGGTTCGGGTCATCAACGTCGACTTGACGACCACGGTTTTCCGCCAAGTGCTGTTCGATGGTCAGCCCGCCTGTGGACCAAAAATCGCCCCAGAAACGAACTTCGTCCAATTCCCCGTCGATCGCTTGATTGGTGTCGTAGGCACCTTGCACGTCGTCCTGCTCTTGCCCCAGCACCAGCCCGTCGGGGTCGACTTCAAGGGGTGTGGTATCGGTCAACACGCTACTGGTTTGCGTGGCGCTCGGACCTAGTTCGACGGCGTCGACGAAGACTCGAATTCGCGCCGCGGTGACGTCACGAACAATCGCGTAGTGGTGCCACTGGTCGTCATCAAGCTCAAAATGGGTTTGGAAGTCATAGCCCGCTTCGTTCCGATTAGCGATGCGAATCGTGCGGTCGTTGAGCAGCATCACGAAGAACTCGTTCTCGGCACCTTGGGCGCGCGCGGCCGATACGACCGTCGCCTCGGTCGCGTCGTTGGACTTGAACCAAAACTCGACCAAAAAGGACTCCGCTCCATCGAGCACGTCAGCGGGCAAGCGAGCAACTTGATTGTTGAAGGAAAGCGAGCCGTGACGTACGTTGACCGGCGCGATCGGTCCCATTTCCGGTACAGGGCCAGCGTCGCTGAGGAAGACTTGCAGATTGGGATTGGCGAGTGCGACGAGCGGTAGAATCTCGCTTCGTGAATGATCGTTGATCGGATTGTCAAGTAACGACAGCGATCTCGGGCTCAGCGTCGGCGTCGAAACCGGTTGCAGCCGAACCGCATCCGCGGAAAGGGTTTGCCCATCAACACCGGTCAGTGTCACGGTGATGGGTTCGTCACCGGCGGTCACCCGACCGAGTGATTCCCAGGGCACGCCGCCGAACAGGACGTTCTCACCGGCCAGGGCTGCCGCCGCCCCCGGAGCAAAGGTTTGTCCGATACGAAGGTTGAAATCATCACCCTGAACGCCACTGACCGTGAACGTCACGTCTTGCGGATTATCAATCGACAGCACCGGCCAGGTCGCAAAGAGGTCGACTTCGGTTCCCGCCGCGACATCAAACGTCCAAGTGGCCGAGCTAGGTTCGTCGCTGAAGCGATCGTCTTTGCTGAACCGGTAATTGCCCTGCCAAGACACTTCGTTGGCAACCAACTCGCTTTGCCAGTCGCCCACGGTCTCCAAATAGCCAGGGTCGTCTTTATCGATCACCTGGATCCCCGCCAGCGGCGACAGGTCACGAATCTGGTTGCCGTCGAGATTGAGAACGCGAGCGTTTGCCAAGTTGGTCGGAAAGCGTGTCAGTTCGTTATCACTCAAATCGACAAATCGCAAGTTGGGAAGCAATTCCAGCCCATCGGTATCCGTCAGGGCCAAGCCAGAAAGATCGAGCGATTCGATCTGTGCCAGTTCACTGGCCAGCCAGGGCCCGTGAAATACCGGATTGCCAAGCGAATCCGCCGTCACCGGATGTCTTAGTTCACCGGCAATGGCGATCGCGATGGTAGGCGCAAAACTGTTCGGATCGACTCGTTGATCGGTTTGAGCCGGCAGGACTTCCTCGGCGCGGGTCGCGAAGCGGTCGGTGGTGTCGGGGGCTCTGAATTGCAACAGATCGGGAATTTCAAAGGTGCTGCCGACGATCAATTCGTCCTCGTCATCTTGGCCTCGCAGCACATCCCCGTCCGGACCACCGGTAATCCGATCCGACCCCGGTCCGCCGGTGATGCGGTCCAGATCCGTGGGCGGATGCGAATAACCCAACGTGGGTGCGGAAACTTCCAGGGCGAAACTGAACTCGCGATCGGCGTCGACGCCGGGGGCTCGCACGACTTGCAAGTAGTACGTTCCCGCCTTGGTGTTCCGCAAATCGACCAAGGTTTGATCTTCGGCAAGCTGGCGTCCCCGATCGTCGTAGAGGCGGATGCGAAGTTCCGACGCGGCGTCTCGGTTGTCGACACGCACGAAATCGAGATCGTCGTCGGTCGCCCGACCATCCCCGGCGGTTCGAAAGCGGAACCAGCGCGACGCTTGGCCATCAAGTAGCTCGAAATCCGATCCGCCGAAACGTTCCACGTCCCCGGTTTGAGCGTCGACCAGGAAAGGACCGCGGTTGGAGAGTTCCACAACGTCCTCGTTGGCGGGCAATTCGATGCCTCTGACCTGGCCTGGCAAGAAATAGACCTTCCCCGGTTCGGCCAACGCCCGAGCATTGCCGGCTTGTCCCGATGCTCCGAGCCACAAGTCATCGACACCGTCGCCGTTGAAGTCTTGCAATTGGCTGAAACGAATGGACCCGAGTCGGTCGCGCGACCGTAACCCGGTCCACTGATGGTCGGCCATCGACAAATCGATCACGTTGCCGTCCGGTGAAGTGATGAACGATCGAAAATCAAAGAAGACGTAGGCATCACCTCGATCGTTGGAGTCGAACCCAAACCCGTCGATCGCTGCGACAACGACCTCGGGGACACCCACGACCAAATCGGGGCGACCGTCGGCATCGAGATCGCCGACGGCGGACGTCAGCGAGCCGCTATGTGCCAATCGCAATGCCGCCGGGACATCCGTTTGCCTGACCGTCAGTGCCGGTTGGGGATCGCTGGTCATTCCTCTCCGCCAAGACGCCCCGCCCCTGAAGACCAGCACGCTACCGGCCAGTTCGTCGGCACTTTCCGTTGTTCGATGAACCACGAAATCGTCGTAGCCGTCCCCGTCAAAGTCACCGACGGCGCGGACCGAGTCGGCCCCGCCGGCGACGGTGAAATGCGATCCGCCCTCCTGTGCGATCTCGATGGTGTTGACCGAACCGAATGCCACGTCACGTCCGAGGACCAAGAACACTTCCCCGGCATCCGGCATCCCTGAACCGGATCGATAAAGATCTGACGCCACGATCGCGATATCTTCGCGTCCGTCGCCGTCGATGTCGCCCAACGCGGTCGTCGCAAAACGAGCGTTCGGGTTGATTGTCATCCCGGCCGGCACGTCGAGGCTCGCCGAATTGACGTCCAGCGTCAGATTGATTGCCGTTCCGTCGATCGGCTGGTAGTGAACCACCGCAACCCGAGTGGACCGATTGTTGTCATTACTCCCCAGGAACCAGTCGGTGCCACCGCCATCAAAATCGACGAACGTCCCTTCGGCTTGGAAACGTGATTGATTCTGATTAGTCATCGTGAAGTTCGCCGCCGAGAGGACCTGGCCGCCAAGCAATCGATCGACCAATTGGTTTCCGCCTTCGTAAACGGTGCGTCGGATGGCAAAACGATTCTCACCGGTGGGCACACTTTCAACGATCACCAGGTCGTCGATTCCGTCGCCGGTCAAATCTCCCATTCCCTCGGCGGGAGTCCCAGGAAGGAAGTTCAGTGGTGAATTGCCGCTTGCGTTTTCGCCCTCATCGAACAAGTCCTGGCCGAACACAAAATTCGATATCTGATCGGCATCGACGACCCCGGATTCCCCGAATGGCCCAAAGACAAGAAACTCGACCTCGTCCTCAGAAATGAATTGCCGTGGAGCCGTGGTGATGACCATGTCCATGTGACCATCATTGTTGATGTCGCCGATCGGTCGCACTCCGTCGACCCGCAAGTCGGTCAGCCTTCCGTCGATCCGGATGGCGTCTTGCAGGGATGACGTCGTCGATCCGAGCAGATCGATCCCGGGCTTTGCTGATTGCTCCCCGAGGCTCTGGGCCGGTCGCCAGTCCCGATCCAAACGTTCGATGACCGACGGGCTGGTCGGTTCGTTCGATCCCAGATCGGAAGCACTCATCGTGTCGACGAGCGATGTTCCGTACACGACCGAAAGTGTGGTTCGGTAAGGTGAGAAAATACCCAGGTCGGCGATGCCGTCGTCGTTCAAATCACCAACGGAATTGAAGACCGGGGCCGTGAATACTTGGGATGACCGAGAATTTTCGAAGTGCAAAGAAGCGTCGGACGTCTTGAAAATCACGTGGGGTGACTGCGGATCGTTGACCAAACGATCCAACTGATCGTTTGAATCATCGCTGACCCACAGACGCGTCGTTGCATAGGCGAAAACGTTTTCAAAGACACTTTGTTCCACGACAAATTCGTTCACCGTCGCGGCGAAGTCCGTGTTTTCGTCGCCGGTAACATCGTCGAGTGGACGCAAATAGGGGATCGCAACTTCTTGAAATTGAACATCGAGGTTCTGGTCGGGTTGCCGATCCACGCTGACCAGAAAACTGACACCACTACCCAAACTCTCTCCAGCCGAGGTCGTCAAAGCTTGACCGCTGATCACAAAATCGGCGATCGAATAGGAAGAGGTGACCTGAGCGTCCAAAATCTCGGCGTGGGCGAAAGCCCCGGGATAAGGCGCAGCGATCGTTCGGGGCGATGGAATGATTCCTAAATTTTCACCGAAGAACAGATGCAGTTCATCGTCGTTGATCGCGGCGTAGTCCACGTTGCCGTCGCCGTCGATATCACCAAGGGCCGCGATTCGTCGTGCGGTGAGGGGACGGGTGAAGACGCCACCGTCGTTGAAGACATGAACGACGCGGCCATCGACCGCCGCGATCGCGTCGAAATTGTTTCGTTGAATGTCGCCGATTCCGACCGCGTCGATGAAGTTGGAGGGGTCCGCATTGATGCTTCCAAAAGACGGGAATTGCGCCGCCAAGTCGACCACGCGATCAGGCGTCAACGCACCAGCAATCGCCGAAAGCTCGTCCGGCCGATCCGATCCGCCGTAAACGATAACCAACTCGCCGATGTCACTCTTCTGAGTGCTAATCAGAAGGTCGTCGTAACCGTCCCCATTGAAATCACCGGCCGGTCGAATCGACGAAAGCGGCCTGCTGATGTCCGCGGCGGCACTGACGTCAATCAGGTCGCCGGGAATCGCGATCCGCGTCAGCGGCGAACTCAACCCGAAGGAGACTTCAGGGTCGAACAGACCTGTTCCTCCGTAGTACAAGTGCGCGAAGTGACCGCCGTTCTCCTCGGACACCGACAAGACAAAGTCTTCCGTTCCATCGCCGTCAAAGTCACCCACCGGTACGACCAACCCATTACCCAGCGCTCCCTGGCCGAGCGCTAGCGGTGAACGCCGGAAACCGTTTTCGTCGACATCGGGGGCATCAGGGCGGGCGGTCAATCGATCCAGCGACGCTTCTACCTTGGCTCTATCGTCACCGACCAATTCGATCGACAAGAACATGTCGCGGTTGTTGGGATTCAAGAAGGCGGTCAGCCAATAGGCCTCCGCGGCACCCGTGTCCAAATCGTCGACGGTTTCCCACTCGGGCGATTCAGTCGTTCCGATATTTACAAGCGGGATAAGAGACGTCTCGATAGACGGATTGACGACGCGAGCGCCATCGACGAATTCCCAGAACTGTAATCGGGTTTGAAGATCGCCCGCAGTCATCTCGGTCGCATACCCGAATTCGTTGACAGGCCGAATCAGGTAGCGTCCGAACTCGTTGGTATTGATCACCAGGCCATCAATGCCTTCATTCACCCTCAGTGGTGGCAACTCCAGGACGGTGCTCGAACTCAGTTCCGTACGGATCTCCACTTCGGGGAATCCCGCCTGCGGGCCCACCGTTTGATTCCCACCCAACACATCGAGGCCCCCGCTCCCGTCGATGACGTCGTTGCCGAGTCCGCCGGAGATCACGTCGTCACCTGACCCGCCGATCAAAATGTCAGCGTTGGGTGAACCGTACAACCGATCGTTGCCGGGGCCACCGATCACCTGCAGCGGCAACAACGATCCGCCGCTGGCCTGTAAGTCGCCTTCGGCAAAACCCCACTCGCTATCATCGCTCGGGAATGTGAACTCCGCGTCGCCGCGGAACTCGTCGTCGCCATCAAGCAGGTCGATGATCGTTTGCTCCATCGACACCGTGGTGTAGAAGTGATAACGACGCTCGCTGGTGAAGCTTTCGTTAGCGGTGTCGTAGACCAAGTCCGACACCTCGTAACGCTGCAACAACCGGTTGGAACGCATCGAAACGAGATCGTCCGCATTGGTGCCCAGGTACACGACGCTGTCATCGCCCTCGCCACCGTCAAAGCGATCGCTTTGTGTGGGCAAGAAGGTTGTGCTGGTTCCCGTCAACGTCGGCAGGCCGCCGGGGATGGTTTGGAACTTGTCATCGCCTTCTTCGCCGAACAACAAATCGCTCGCGCCCCGGTCGTCACCGCCGGTCAGGATGTCGTCGCCGGGGCCGCCGAAGATGAAGTCCTCCGCCGGGCCGCCGACGAGAATGTCGTCGCCGGGGCCGCCGAAGATCACATCGCGCCGCTCGAACGGAACCACCGTGGCCAGGTCCGTCACGACCGGGGCGCGACCATCACCAAAGTCGAGCTGCAACTCATAGATCGTCGGGATCAAATTCGACTCGATGCGGACTTGATAGGTCGTCAAGCCGTTGCTGGTCTCCAGCTCCGTCAGCTCATGCACCATCGCGTCGTCGATGCCAAAGCTGGGCGTGGTGACTGTGAATGCGGATCCTTCAGGAACCGCAAACGTGTAGAAGTCGATGTCGCCGGGACTGTCGATCGTCAAACCGGCGAACGACACGCTGCGGGAGAGGGTGGAGGACGCAGACGCAGACCTTTCATTGGGTAGCCCCAGCTGAGTCACCGCCGCATTGCCCGAATCAGCCGTGATCGCCAACCGTGATTCGGCGCGTGGTGGGCTGGTTGACGATAGCGCAATGGCATCGCCCGCTCGCGTCGCAATCACCAACCCCGCCGCCGGTGTTGGCTCGATCGCTCGGTTGATGTCGTCGACCAAGTCGCCGAGCGTTTGATTGCGGACCGATCCCGGCGAGTTTCCATCAGTCACCGAAACGGGCACGTCGATACGCACGTGGTCTTCCAGTTCATCAACGATCAGCCAGAACGTCGCGTCCTCACTCAACACGCCATCGGTCGTTCCGACCGCCTGTCCGGTGATCACCGGCGGGCCGGACAACTCAAATGCAGTTTCGGACGTGTCGTTTCGTCGTGCCAGTGAATCGGTTTGGTCGATCAGGATGCTGCGACCCGACGCGATCGCGACTCCGTCGTTCCCCTCACCGGCGTCGACCCACACCGTCTTTTGCACGGTCGGTCCGACGGAGACGAGGTCATCACCGCCGAGCGCATCGACGAGGATGACGCGAAAGTCATCTTCGGGCGGAAGCAGTCGACTCAGCGCGACGCTGTCGCTGAAACGTTGGTTGAGAAGTTCGGCACGGGCGAACGGATCGGTGTCGCCAACGTCGCCGCCGGAGAACAATGCGTCGGGATCCCAGATCAAGTTGCCGTCGCTGTCGGTCGCGCCGAAATCCAAACGGGCTTGGGCGTCAAAGGTGAACGCCCCGTTGTTGTTGGTCAGTCGGGTGACGAGGTGGTGTCCCTGCAGGAAGCCGGGCTCGGTCACGAACGAAATCGTGATCAAATCATCGGTGTTGGTGCCGCCGACGTACCAGACCTGGTCGCTTTGCTTGGCGTAATCGATCCATTCGCGGCCGGCTGAACCGCCGTCAAGCGATTCAAATGACTCGCCGGTGCGGGTGAACAGTTGGTTCTCGCCGCCGGCCCCGTACAGCAGGTCCACCCCCGTGCCGCCGTAAAGCAGATCGTCGCCGGGGCCGCCGATGATGCGGTTCAATCCGGTGTCTTCCAGGTCGCCCGTCTCCGGATCAATGATCCCAAACGGTGCGGTGACGCTCGGGTCGCCCGACCAGGCGTACAAGGTGTTTGTCCCTTGACCGCCCAGCACGTCGTCGTTGCCACCGCCGGCAAAAATCGTGTCGTGGTCGCTGCTGCTGCCGTCGTCGGGACCTTGATCACCCCACAGCCGGTCGTCACCGCCCAGTCCAAAGATCAGATCGCTGCCGCGTCCGCCGTCGATACGATCGCGTCCGCCGGAGCCGGTGATCGTGTCATCGCCCGGACCGGCTTCGACGACGGTCACGAAGTCGCGACTGCGATCCGAAAGCACCGACAGGTCCAGCGACGGATCGAAGGTGACAGTGTCGTTGCCCAAGCCGGTGGAGACGCGAAATTGTTCGACCAGCGGGCCGTTTTCGTCTTGCCAGGTGGCGTCGATCGTGAGTTCAGGAGCATCGCCACTCTTGTACGTGACGAGAAGACCCTCTCCCGGGCCCGGGAGCCCGACCTCTCCCGCAGGCGGGAGAGGTGACGCGCTGAGCGTGATCGTGTCGCTGCTGGTCGTCCCGTTGATCAACAACACATCGGTCGCGTTGTCATCGGGCGTGCCGTCGCCGTGTCCGTCGAAACTTTCTTGGTCACCGTCGGCATGCTGCCCGCCGACGTCCAAGATCAAGAAGTCAATGCCGCCGCCGCCGATCAGCACATCGCTGCCGAGCTGGCCTTCCAACCAATCCCCGTCACCGCCGCCGCGGAGCAGGTCATCACCGGTGCCGCCGTAGAGCTGGTCTTGTCCGCTGCCGCCGTCAAGCGTGTCATCGCCGCCGCCGCCGACCAAGTAGTCCGGTCCGGCTTCACCGAACAAGATGTCGCGGCGGTTGCCGCCGTACAGCAAATCGCCCCCGCCTTCGCCGTACAGTTCGTCACCTTTGTCGGTGGCGCTGCCGCCCGACCAGGCGTACAGCGTGTCGACGCCGTCACCACCGAACAGCCGTTGACCATCGGTTGAACCGGAGCCGTCACCGGCGTCACCGTGCAGCGTGTCGCGTCCGGCATCGCCGTAAATTTGATCGATGCCCGTGCCGCCGCGAACGACGTCGCTGCCCGATCCGCCACGAACGATGTCGTCGCCGGCATCGCCGAACAGGTTGAGGTCGTCGCCTGATCCGCCGTCGATGTAGTCGGCGTCGTCGCCGCCAAAGATCGTATCGGAATCACTACCGCCGAACAGAAAGTCCGTGCCCGCGCCGCCGCGGATCACATCGTCACCGTCAGCGACGTTGCCGGGAACGCTGAAACCCGACACGACCCTCGGCGTGATCAGTGCCGGCAGCACGTAACTGCTTCCGCCCAGCGACGTTGCCTCGTCGAACCTTGGCGGCAATTCGAACAAACTAGGAGTCGAGAGATCGAAGTTGGCCGCATCGTAGGCCGCGATGCCACCCCAAACCAAGTCGCTGCCCTCCCCCGCGTCGATCGTGTCGTCGCCGAGTCCGCCGATGATCAAATCGTCCCCACGTGAACCGAAAATCAGATCGTCTCCCCCGTCGCCCCGGATCACGTGGTCTTCGCCGATCGCGTCACCAAAGGCGCCGTCATCGGCGTAGATCTCGTCATCACCCTCGCCGCCGGACAGGTTGTCTCCGCCGGCTCCGCCCCGGATCAGATCATTGCCGGCGTCGCCGAACACTTGGTCGAATCCGCTGCCACCGTCGATCGTGTCGTTGCCCGCACCGCCGCGGAGGACGTCGTTCCGCTCGCCGCCTTCGATCACGTCGCCACCCGCACCGCCCCGGATCGCGTCGGCACCTTCTCGGCCGAACAGTTCGTCATCGCCGTCGCCGCCGTCGATCGTGTCGTCGCCACGGTCGCCCTCGATCCGATCGTTGCCCGCACCGCCACGAAGCACATCATTGCCGCGACCGCCCTGCATGACATCATCGCCGGCGTCACCGTCGATGATGTCGGCACCGAATCCGCCCTGCAATTGATCGTCGCCGTCGCCGCCGCGAATCCGATCGGCGCCCCGACCGCCGTCGATGTAGTCCGCCCCGCTTCCGCCGATCAGCGTATCGTCGCCCTCGCCGCCGATGATCACATCGTTTCCGTCGCCACCATCAAGCCAGTCATCGCCGATTCCACCGGTCAGCGAATCATTTCCGGCACCGCCGTAAAACGTGGTCGGTCCGCCGCCGGCGGTGAGCCGGTCGTTGCCGTCGCCGCCGGAGATGCCGACCGGCAAAAAGATGTCCGGCGAAATCGTCACGATGTCGTTGCCGGCACCGGCGTTGCCGACGATCCGAGTCACGCCGACGAACTCGCCGGACTGACGGTTGTCGCCTTGCACGATGATCGAGCCGGCGGTGCTGCCGGGCAAGATTTTGAAGTTGTCATCGCCGTCGGTGAACCGCACCGTCAGCGTTTCGCCGGATCGGGTTGCCAGTGGATCGAGTGCCGCGCCGGTCGGACGATTGATCTCGAAGTCCAACAGGTTGACCCGCGCGATCTCGTATTCGTCTTCAAAGAACAGGATTCGATAGAATGCCGTCAGCCCCGCGTCGATTTTGCCGTCGACATCGAACACATGAATCGGTCCGAGTGAAAAGTTGTCGGCCAGTTCGGCCGCACGAACGCGACCGTCGCGGTCGGGGTCGTTCAGATTGAAATCGACATCCGCAAAGATCCCACCGCGAACCCCGGCGGCGGCCAGCAACAAGTCGACCTTCGCGCCCGCGGTCAAACTGCCTCGCAGGTAGACTTCCGCCACATCGGCTCCGGTGCCATCGGCGTTGATTCGATCGCTGACAAAAAACCCGTTGAAGATATCGGGCAAGAATCCGGTCTCCGAAAACTGCCGGATGCCCGCCGTATCCATGCCGAAGGCAAAGTCGGCGACCGCAGCGATCCGGCCGCCGATCTCGGCGAACAGTCCCGGGATCGGTGTCGGCAGGCTTTGGTTGTAAGAAAAGTCGATGCCCAGTGCCGGCGCGTCGTACAAGAACAAATCGACGTCGCGTCCGATCAGTAAATTGAACGCCGTGGTGGGACTTTCCAGCAGTGGAAACGACAACTCGCCCTTCGCGCCGGCCAGATTGTTTTTGAAGCCGCCGCCGGGTGTCGAACCGGTCCCGATCTGCCCCAGGATGTCTTCGGGGTCTGGGATTTCCGGCAGTTTCAATTCTTTGATCATCGACGGAGCATTCGGATCGGCCGACGGATCGAACCCGCCCAAGGCACTCGCGTCGACGGCGAATCCGCCCAGCGATACCCAACTGTTGTCTTGGTCAAAGCTCCGCGGGTCCGGCAAGCTGGTGATCAGGTTGTTGACGTCGATGACCGATTGCAGGAAGTCTGCCACATCGGCGCGACCGAACATCCGGGCCATGTCGACGAGCGTCACATCGCGCCCGCTCAAGTCGCTGATCACGGGAATCGCCGACGTCAATACATCGATGACCGGCTGTATCGGTTCCAGCACGTCTTGGACTCGGCCCAGGACATCGCCGGCAAAGCCCGTGAAGAACTCGCCGATGTTCATCTCGACGTTGGTGAATTCAACGGCAAGCGGATCTTCGCGAGTGATGCCGTCATCGGACGCGTCCAGCACACTACCGAAGCCCCAATGAACGACCAAGTCGGTGCGGAGGCTGGGCAACACATCGGGATTGCCGACCGTCGCGATCAGATGCAGATTCGCTCGCGCTTCGGCGACGATTTCGTGCTGAACGACATCCGAAAAATCGCTTGCGAACATCTCACCGAGCGTCAGACGTTTGGCATCGTCTGCATCGCCGGCCGTCGCCGTCGGGTCGCTGACGTTCACGTTGAAAGCACCGCCGAACCGCGTCTCGGGCAGCCGGTCATCGCCGATCCCGCTGGTCGCCCTCACGCCCAGGAAAGCAAGTCGCCCGACCGCGTCGAGCTGCGGAACCGTCGCATCGAACGACACGACTAGGTTCGTGTCGTCGGTGTCGAAGTAAAAACCTTCGTCCAGGCTGACACCGAAACCGAGGTCGAAAGTGAACCCGAAGTCCAATTCGACGGGCGCTTCCAGATCGAAATTCAATCCGGGCATACCGAGATCAAAATCGATCGGCACGTCGATGGATTCGGAAGCCTTGTCGATGCGAATGTCAAAATCGACGCGACCCGAATCGCTGGTGTCCGCCAGCACGTAATGTTCGGCGAGCGTCCCGTCGCCCGTCAGCACCGCCAATAAGTCCAACCCGCCCGGTCCGAGGGCGTTGAATATTTCGGTCTGAACGATCGAGACACCCAGCGTTTCAAAGTTTCGCAGGTTGTCCAGCACCGACTGCTTGATCTCGTCCAGGAAGTCGGCTTCGTCGGCCAGGGCTTCACCGATGAAAGGCAACGGCACACCCAGCACGTCGCCACGCATCGCATCGGTCAGCAAGTCAAATGCACCTTCCCAACCACCGACCAACGCCAACAGATTGCCCGAGATGTCATCGCCCAACGCATCAATCTGTGCTCGGAAAGCGGATTCCACCTCGGCAAAGTTGGATGCGATCGCCAACCCGGTGCGAAGCTGTTCAACCGACTGCGCCGCAAAATCGACGGAAAGGTTCAGTGTCTCCAGCGCCGAGCCCGTCGGGAACTCGATCGGCAAGCTGGCTGACAGTTGGCCGTCGGCCATGATGCCGAAGTCGATCGTGTCATCGAACAAGTACCGACCGTCACCCGGCGTGTCGTCTTGAAGCGAAACCGCGAACGATGCTTCCTCGCCGGGATCGTTCCCCGTCACTCCCGCAAAGCCGTCGACGATCGCGATGCCAAGCGGTCCCACCGACGCTTCGAAGTCGATGTCCGTGGCGGTCGCCCCGGCCGTCAAAGCGAGCGCCGTGCCACCGGACCCGGTGTAAAGGAACGGTTGCACGTTGACCGAACCGTTGTCGGACGAAACTTCCACGCCGAGTGCCAAGTTCGCCATCACGCCGGCGGTCAACGTCACACCGGCCGATCCGCCCACGTCGACCAAGTCCCCGACGCCGGCGATGTCGATGCCAAGATCCGCCAAGTCGACGTTGATCGGATAGCTGGTTTCGATCCTCTCGGACAGATTCAAATCGAAGCGAACTTCGATCGCGTTGGCCGCGCCGGCGTTGGCGCTGTCGGTAATGATCTGCAGCGTCACACCGTCCTCGCCCAGCCCGATCGCGTCTTCGATCGCTGCTTCCATACCTTGCAGGCTGCCCGGTCCGGTCGACTGCAAACGATCCAGGATCTCACTCAAGCCGTCCAGGAACAACCCGAATTCCTCAGCGGGAACTTCCACGTCGGGAAATTCGATTTCAAAACTGAACAGGTCCGCAAATAATGATTCGAAATCGGGCAGTGAAAACGTTTCGCCGGAACCTTCCTCCGGTGCAAGCGAATGCGCTTGACTGAAGAACGAGAACAGATCCGGCAACGAAACGCTGATCTCGGGGAAATCGATTCTCGGACGCGAAGGGTCCAAGTCGGCAAGCCGTTGAATCCCATCACGCAGCACATCCAAGGTCGACGATCCGATCGAGTCGATCGCCGCGGTCACGTCGGCGAGCAACTGTTTCAGCCCCGCCGCGTCGGGCAGTTCGATGTCCAGGATCGGCAGCTTCAACCCGTTGAAATTCAACAGATCCGAGAGGCCCTCTTTGAGTCCATCCAAGACTTCGCCCGCGTCGACTTTGGCGAGCTTGCCCGGCACGGAATCCGCCAAGCCCGAAACGTTCGCGACAAGATCGTCACCGAACTCGGTGATCGTCACGGTGGCCGTGCCGCTGGCATCGGGACTGTCGGAGAAAACGGCCAACGTCGGCAGGTCGAACCCGATGTTGCCGGCGAACTCCGCGGCGGTATCTTCCAAGGACGCAAACAACTCTGCCAGGGTCATCCGTGGCCGCAACAGATCGACCGACGCCGAAACGAAGCTGGGGACACTGATCCCTTGATCATTGATGACTCGGTTGATTTTGCCCGCGTCGATCGTGACTTCGGTGAAGCCCAGGTTGGCGGTCGCGGCAAACGAACCGTTTTCCAGCGACACGGTCCCGGTCGCGATCTTACCGCCGACCTCTTCGACGAACAAATGATTGGCCAAGCTGTCACCGTGAAGTACCGTGCCATCGATCACCGCAGCACCGTCGTCGTCTTCGCCGGTTTCGGCTTCGCCCAAGATGCCCAGTCCGAGTCCCGCCAACGAATCGTCGACACTGGCCACCGCAAAGACGTCGTCGCCCGCGCTGGCGTCCGTCAGCCGGATGCCGGTGACGATTCCGTCTTGAGCGTAAAGCGATGCCGTCAGCGTGCCGGGTGCCACGCCGTTGATCGCCGCGATGACACCGCCGACAGTCGTCAGGCCCGCAAAGTTGATGACGTGGCGC
>CAYVRC010000016.1:0-51824 GCA_964453205.1 uncultured Pirellulaceae bacterium
CAGCCGATCGATACGCAGGGATTGGCCCCCCGGGCGCGGATCCGCGGATTCCAACCGCTCGGTTATCGGCCCGATTCGGGGCGGCCCGATTCGGGGCCGAACGACAACGCCGGTGGTGAACAAACGGCCAAGCTTCCTCGCGCCACTTTCCAGTAGCGTTCCGCCGAGACGGCCTCTTCCGAGAAGCCGGTGTCGTCTCCGGGGTAAATTGACACCGGCCGAGTCGTATTCGTTAAGCTACGTGATTCTGTTTGGATTCGCTTTGCCTGATTCGAATGACTGGGGAGTCACCGATGGTCCGTTTGGTTGTGCCTTTGGCGTCGTTGCCGCTGTTGATCGCCTTTGTCTCGCCTCCCAGTTTTTCGCAAGACACTCCCGCCCAGGAGGTCACGGGTCTGGCGAGCGAATTGCTGGACCGGTCAGGTTTCTCTGGCGGTTTTGTCGTGCATCTTGGTGCGGGAACCGGACAACTGACTGCGGCGCTTCGCGTCAACGATTCGACTCAGGTGCAAGGGCTTGTCCGCAGTGCGGGCGATTTGGAAGCGGCCCGTCAGCGTCTCGTCGATCAGCAAGCCTACGGCAATGTGTCGTTCGATCGGTGGAGCGGAGACCAGCTTCCGTACGTGGATAACCTGGTCAATCTGTTGGTCGCCGATGATTCGGGTGACGTTTCCCGAGACGAAATCTTGCGAGTCCTCGTGCCCAACGGGGTCGCCATGATCAAGGACGGTGAATCCTGGACCAAGATCGTCAAGCCACGTCCGACCGACATCGACGAATGGTCACACTACTTGCACGACCCCTCGGGTAACAGCGTCGCCCACGACGACGTGGTCGGCCCGCCGCGTCACCTGCAATGGGTCGGCAGTCCTCGTTGGTCGCGGCACCACGACCGGATGGCCAGCATGAGCGCGCTGGTTTCTACCGGCGGCCGCATGTTTTACATCATGGACGAAGGTAGCCGCATCAGCATCCAAATGCCGTCGAAGTGGAAACTGATCGCCCGGGATGCCTTCAACGGCAGCGTGCTTTGGAAACGTGACATCGCCGATTGGCAATCACACCTGTGGCCGCTCAAGAGCGGTCCGAGTCAACTATCGCGACGCTTGGTTTCCACCGAAGACACCGTCTACACGACGTTGGGTTTCAACGAACCCCTTTCGGCGATCGATGCCAAGACCGGTGAAACGATTCGCGAGTACGAGGGCAGCGACGCGACCGAAGAAGTGATTTGCACCGGTGATACGCTGTATTTGGTCGTCCGCAAAGGCAAAGCGGAACTGGAGGACTACACGCCGCTGTTCGGCACCACGGGCGACCAGGCGCGTTCGCGTGACTTCTTTTGGAACGAAGAACCCCGGGTGCTGATGGCTTACGACGCGCAAAGTGGCGAGCAATTGTGGGCCAAGAAAACCAAAATCTCGCCGCTGACTTTGGCCGCCGACGATTCACAGATCTTTTTTCACGACGGTCAGCAAGTCGTCAGCATGAACGGACGGACCGGCGACCCGGTTTGGGAAAGTGAACCGGTGACTCGGCGTCAGTCGTTCACCTTCAACTTCGGTCCGCGACTGGTCGTCTACGAAGACGTGGTTTTGTACGCCGGCGGCGACGGAAAGATGGCCAGCGTCGACGCGAAAAGTGGCCAGCCACTTTGGGAAGCTGAGTTCCCCAACAGCGGTTACCAATCGCCGCAAGACTTGATGGTCGTCAACGGTTTGGTTTGGTTGGCACCACTGACCAGCGGAAAAGACTCCGGCGTTTATACCGGACGTGATCCGAAGACCGGTGAGGTCAAGAAAGAATTCGCGCCCGACGTCGATACGTACTGGTTTCACCACCGTTGCTACATCGCCAAAGCGACCGACAATTTCTTGATGCCGTCGCGAACGGGAATCGAATTCGTCGACCCGGACAAGGAGCATTGGGACATCCACCACTGGGTCCGGGGCGGATGCTTGTACGGCGTGATGCCCTGCAACGGACTGACGTACGCCCCGCCGCATAATTGTGCGTGTTATCCGGAAGCCAAACTGTACGGCTTCAACGCCCTCGCCCCGCTCGCTCCGACGCGGCCGATCCCGGCGGAGGTCCCCGAGGAAGGTCGTCTCGAAAAAGGCCCCGCTTTCGGATCGCCCTTGGCTGCCGGTTCCGATGCGGCCACCCGTGTGACGGCGAACGACGACTGGCCGACCTATCGTCACGACACCAATCGCAGCGGCACGACCGCGCTTCCGATCGAAGAGGACGTGGACGCGAAGTGGCAAGTCGATCTGGGTGGCCGACTGACGTCTCCGGTCATTGCCGACGGAGCGGTCTACGTCGCCCAAGTCGATACGCATACTCTGTACGCCTTGGACGAACAGAGCGGGGACAAGAAATGGTCCTTCACGATCGGCGCCCGAATCGATTCACCCCCCACGGTTCATCGTGGACGTGTCGTGTTCGGCGGTGCCGACGGTTGGGTGTACTGCTTGACGGCCGAGGGTGAATTGGTCTGGCGTTATCGTGCCGCCCCGCTGGATCGTCGCACGATGGCCTACGAACAACTGGAATCGTTGTGGCCGGTCCACGGCAGCGTCCTGATTCACGACGATGCCGTGTACTGCGTCGCCGGCCGTTCCATCTTTTTGGACGGCGGGCTGCGAATGCTCCGCCTGGACTTGGCGTCCGGCGAGAAAGCGTTTGAAACGATCATGGATGAAACGAATCCGGATACCGGGAACAACATCCAAGAGAAGCTGCAGATCTTGCAGATGCCTGTCGGGCTTCCCGACATTCTGTCCTGTGACGGGAATCACATTTTCATGAAGTCACAAAAGTTCGACTTCGAGGGAAATCGTTTGGAAATCGGTCCCAACTCGGGTGACTTTGCCGGCCAGGTCTCCAAGCAACGTGGACCCGACGCGCACATCTTCGCGCCGATGGGCTTCTTGGACGACAGCTGGTTTCACCGTTCGTATTGGGTTCACGGCCAGAGTTTTGCCGGTGGTCACGGCGGCTACTATCAGGCGGGTAAGTTCGCACCATCGGGTCGAATCATGGTCAACGGTAACGGCTACGTTTACGGCTACGGACGAAAGCCGCAGTACCTGCGTTGGACGACCGTGCTGGAACATCAACTGTTCGCCGCCGAACCGAATCCGCCGGAAATTCCCGAGGGATTCGGAAAAAGAGGCGGCGGAGGGAACAGCGGTCCGTCGGCCTCGTTCCCGAAGTCGGCCAGTCTGAATCCGGCCGGAAAACCGCTGACGGTGGAAGCTTGGTTCACGACGACCAAACCGAACGGCGTGATCATCGCTCGCGGCGGGCCGGCCGACGGATTCGCGTTATCGATCAAGAACGGACGGCCGCAATTTTCCGTCCGTAGCGGCTCGTCGCTCGAGACCGTCACCGCACAGCAGCGCGTGATCGGCGGCTGGCACCACGTGGTCGGCGTCCTCGAGGAAGATAAATCGATGCATCTGTACCTCGACGGTCAATCGGCCGGCGAAGGAAAGGCGCCCGGATGGATCGCCACCGATCCCGTCCAAGGAATGGACGTCGGTGCGGATGCACAGACCGCCGTCGGCGATTACAAGTCCCCCGCGACGTTCAGCGGTGTCATCGATGAAATCCGTTTGTACTTCACCGCCGCGAATGCGGATCAAGTGGCCGCGCGGTTCAACGACGGCGACGAGATCTCCCCCGATGCCGTCTTGGCCGTCAGCTTTGATGATGGCACGGCTCGTGACCATTCGATCCATCGCAATTCCGGTACCTTGACCGATGCGAAGATCGTCGATGGTAAATTCGGTCGGGCCGCCCAGTTTTCGCCCGCCAAGGGCAGCGGCGGCGGGGGCGGCAAACAAGCCAAGGACAGTTTGGTTGAACCGAAATGGACGCAAGACGTCCCGGTTTACGTCCGTGGCATGGTCTTGGCCGGCAGCAACCTGTTCATCGTCGGCCCGCCAGACATCATTGATGAGGAACAGACCTTCGAAGGCTTGACCAAAGATGATCCCGAAACGCACGCCTTGCTTCGTCGTCAAGACGACGCGTTGGAGGGAACCGACGGATCCTTGTTGCTGATCGTGGACATCGACACCGGCGAGGTGAAACGTACCATCGAGGTCGAATCCTTGCCCACCTGGGACGGTTTGGCCGGTGCGAACGGCAGCGTGTTCTTGACAACATCCGACGGCAACGTGATCTGTTATGGGAAGTGAAAACGTGATCCGAACCCTCAGGCCCTGTTTCGCGATCGCCGTCGCTTGGTGCGGAATTTCCGTCGCCACCGCCTGCAATATTCCGGTGTTTCGTTACGCGCTGGAGCGTTGGGAGCCCGATTCGTGTGAACTGATCGTCTTTCATGATCAACAGTTCAGCGCGGAACAGGAGCAAGTCATTCAACGGCTTCGTGATCGCTCGGATCCCGAGGAATCATCGGCCAACATCGATTTGCATGTCGTCGACGTCGTCGCCGATGCCGACGATCCCAGAATCAGTCTCTGGCAACAGATTCGCGAGCGGGCCGATGCTGATCAAGCCTCGGCCGGCACTTCCGATAGCGAACGTCAAACCGCCGGGCTGCCGCATGTTCTGGTGCGGACCAAATTGGGGCGAGGCCAATGGATCAATCATTGGCGGGGACCCCTGACCAAGGACTTGACGAAGCAAATCCTCGATTCGCCCGTCCGTGTGGAGTTACGGGATCGTTTGCTGAAAGGCGATTCGATCGTGTGGCTGATGCTCCGGTCCACCGACGAAACGAGAAACGAAGCGGTTCGTCGTCGGATCGCCGATCGCTCGACCGCTTTGGCGAAGACCATCCAACTGCCCGAGGGCATCGGTTTACCCGGCTCGGAACTCTACGCCGAGGTTCCGCTGGTCTTGAAGTTCAGCCTGTTGGAAATCGACCCCGCCGATCCGAAAGAGGCCTTTCTCGTCGGCTTGCTGTCCGGTTTCGATCCTCAGGCTCACGCGGCGGGCGATCCCTTGTTGGTTCCGGTGTTCGGTCGCGGCCGAGCGTTGGAAGTGATCCCGGCGACGACGCTCAGCGATCCCTTGATCGACGATTTGACGATGTATCTTTCCGCCGCCTGTTCGTGTCAGGTCAAGGAACAGAATCCCGGATTCGACTTGTTGATCCACGCCGATTGGGAGTCCGAATTGTTCGGCACCGAGGGCGACCGTCCACCGGACCGCAGCGGGGAGGAAGGCCTGAACCGTCCGCCCGTCAACCTGACGATTCCGCCCGGCCGATCCCGATAGACCAAGCTCGTCGATGATTCAATACGTCGGCAGGCTCGGGTCGATCCGCTGCGTCCACGCGTGGATGCCGCCTTTGAGATTGGAAACGTCGCGGAATCCTTTGTCGCGAAGCAATTGAACCGCTCGGGCGCTGCGTCCACCCATTTTGCAATGAACGATGATGGTCGCGTTTCGATCCAATTCCTCGTGGCGGTCTTCCAATTCACCCAACGGAATCAGTGTGCCGTCCAAATGGCAGATCTGGTATTCATGCGGTTCGCGAACATCGACCAACAGGAACGTCTCGTTTCGGGCGATCTTGTGTTTCAGTTCCTCCGGTTCGATGTCCCACGGGCTTTGCGGGGCGTCGGGGCTGGAACTTGATGACGTTCCACAAAACTGGTGGTAATCGATCGGCTCGGTAATCGTGGGACGGTCGCCGCAAACGGGACAGGTCGGATCTCGACGGACACGGAGCTCGCGGAATTTCATTGCCAAAGCATCGAACAGCAACAACCGCTGCGACAAGGAATCGCCGATGCCCATGATCAGCTTGACCGCTTCGGTCGCTTGGATGACTCCGATGATTCCCGGCAAAACCCCCAGCACACCGCCTTCGGCACAGCTGGGGACGACGCCAGGTGCCGGCGGTTGCGGATACAGGCATCGATAGCACGGCCCGCCGTCGTGAGCAAAGACGGACGCTTGGCCTTCGAAACGAAAAATGGAACCGTAGCAGTTCGGCTTTCCCAACAGGACGCAAACGTCGTTGACGAGATAACGCGTTGCGAAATTGTCGGTTCCGTCGATGACCACGTCGTAGGAACTTGCGATCTTCAAGGCGTTTTTACTGGTGAAGGCTTCGTCGTAGCTTTCCACCTTCACCAACGGATTGATTTCCCCGATCGATTCGACAGCCGATTCGACTTTCGATCGACCGATGTCGCCGGTTCCGTGAATGATTTGACGCTGCAAGTTGGAAGCATCCACCTTGTCAAAGTCGACGATGCCGAGTCGTCCGACGCCGGCGGCGGCCAAGTACATGGCCGCGGGCGACCCCAAACCGCCGGTCCCGATCAGCAGCACCGATCCGGCCGTCAGTTTGGCTTGGCCGGTCGACCCGACTTCGGGCAAAGTCAGATGGCGTGCATAACGAAGCGCTTCGTCTTGGGACAGCGTGTCGGGCTTCGTCACGATCAACCTCCCGCCAACGCGGGGACCAACAGCAGTTCGTCGCGATCATCGACCGGTGTGGCCGTCGAATCCAAGTCGCGAATGTTTTGATCGTTCACAAAGAAATTGACGTAGGAAACCAAGCGGTCTTCGTCTTGGTACAGTTGCGATTTCAATTCCGGGTGGGCTTCGGTGAGCTTTCGCAACGCCTCGCCCACGTTGGATGCTTGGACGAGCAGTTCACGTTTTCCGTCGGTGAACTTTCGCATCGAGGTCGGGATCAGGACTTTCATTTCTTGCAACTCTGACTTAAGTGATCGAACCACATCGGGCGCAGTCGAGACGTCGTTTCGTCTGGAGGGTTCGAAACGTCATCTCTCGGAGATCCATCTTCAACCAGCGTCCCAGCAAGGGGGTGCCGATTCCCGTCAAGACCTTGATGGCCTCCATGGCCCCCAAGCAGCCGACGGTTCCGGAAACCGCGCCGAAAACCGGAAACTGTCGCTTCCAGGTCGGCGGGGTCTCCGGAAACAAGCACCGTAAACAGGGTGTCTGACCAGGAATGATCGTGGTGATCTGCGCCTCCAAATCATACATGGCGCATTCTACCAAAGGTTTCCGTTGCGAGACGGACTGCTCATTCATCGCGAATCGCTCGGAAAACAAAGGAGCACAGTCGACGATCACGTCGCACTGTTCGACCAGACCGCGAGCGTTCGATTCGTTCACGTTCTCGCCGAGCGTCACCAAGTTCAGGCGAGGATTCAATTCCAATAAACGTCGCCGGACCGAATCGATTCGTGGCTTTCCGATCCCGTCCTGCGTCATCAGCAATTGACGATTCAAGTCGCTCGGTTTGACGTTGCCGCCGTGGGCGAGCACCATGGTCCCGACCCCCGCAGCGGCCAGTTCGTAGGCGACCACGCTGCCGACGCCGCCGACACGAGAGATCATGACCGACGACGACTTGAGTGTTTCCTGACCGGCCTCGCCGAAGTCTTCCACCCACATCTGCCACTGATAGACCGACCGTTCCATATCGGTCAATGTTTTCCGTCTATTCACGCTTCCGCCGTTGTCCAAAAATTCGTGTCCCAATGTCGTCGATAGTCTAACAGCGAGAACTCGCCGGGAAGGTCACGTGACCCGAGAAACGGTCTCTCGATCCCACGTCGATCGGATTCGTTTTCCGTGCGTCACGACTGAGCCATGATCACTCGGCCGGTCTCCGCGTCTTTTGTCAGGCGAACGCAACAATCGCCCAGGGCGTCGGCTTCGGATTGATTGTGAGTGACATGCAACACGGTGACGCCTGTCTTTTCGTTCAGATGACGGAGCATGGTCTGCGTGGTCTCTCGAGTTGCGGCGTCGAGGGCGCTCATCGGTTCATCCAGCAGCAGCACCGAAGGCCTAAAGGACAGTGCCCGGCCCAGGGCGACTCGTTGCGACTCGCCGCCGCTCAGTTTGCGAACGCTTCGCTCCAAGAGATTTGTGATCTCAAGTAATTCCGCCAAGTCGTCGACCCGCTCTTTGATCTCTTTGGCGGCGCGGCGCCGCAATTTCATGGCAAAGGCCAAATGTTCGCGTACCGTCAGCGTCGGGAACAGGGCAAGGTCCTGAGGCACGTAGCCGACTTCGCGATCCGCCGGTGACCATTTCGTCACGTCGACGCCGTCGATCACGATGTGTCCGGATTGGATGCGACGCAGTCCACAAATGGACTCCAAGATGGTCGTTTTGCCGATGCCGGTTTTCCCCATGACGACCGCGTAGCGTCCCGAATCGACGGTGAACGTCAGATCGCTGAGCAGGCAATCGCCGGCACGGATCGTGACGTCTTTTAGCTCGATCATGCGGACAGCCCCGCCCCGAGCAATCGCAGGATCAATAGCACGACAATCGCCATCGCCACCATCAACAGGGAAACCGCCACAGCCGCGTCCAGTTGCCCCACGCTCAGTTCCAGGAACACGGTCGTCGAAAGGACTTCGGTGCGAAACCGGGTCGCTCCGGCAAACACCAGGATCGGTCCGAATTCCCCCAACGCCCTGGCCCAGGCGATGGTGCCCGCCGTGATCATGCCACGCCACGATTGCGGAAGCGCGACTCGCAAGAACGCTTGGGCTCGGGTGCATCCGAGTGTTCGCGCGACGTCTTCGGCGCGGGGATCGATCTGGTCAAACGTCACTCGCATCGTCCGCACCGCAAAAGCGCAGGCCACCGCGAATTGAGCCAGCACGACCGCCGGCCAGCGATACGTCACCGTGAAGCCGACTTCATCGCGAAGCCAACTGTCCAGTTTCCAGTCCGAACCGGGAAACAACCAATTGGAAAACGGAAAGGGTTGGTGAAACAAGATCAACAGGCTCAAACCCAACACCAACGGCGGCAGCACGATCGGAATGTCGACGATGGTGTCGACCAGGCTTCGTCCGGGAAATCGGTATCGGGAGAGCAGGTATCCGAGCGGGGTGGCGACCCAGACAGAAAGAATCGCCGCAATCGTGCAACTCAACAAGGTCAATCGAAAGGCGTATTGAATCTCCGGCTTGACGAGTGCGGCACGAAACTCACCCGCCGACGTGAACATCAAATCTGCCGCCAGTAGTAGTACGATCAGCAGCAAAAAGCTGGCCGATAGCCCACCCATGACGAGAAAGAAGATCACGTCACGGTACTTTCTTGAACCGGTTCGTCGGGGATCATTCGTCACGCGACACCGGACTCGATTCACGCGTGAAGGTGTTTGACGGTGCCGAGTTCAACTGTCCGAGCTGCCAGCGAAACCCTTCGGCCGCGAAAACTTCTTGGCTTTCGGTGGAACAGATCTTCTCGAAAAGTCGGCCGGCCAGACTCGGATACTCGGAATCCTTTGACACCGCCCACGGCTGCGTGGCGGTGGAGCACTGAATGTCCTGAATCTGAATGGCGTCCAAAAATTCCGCCGATCCGGCCGCGTTGCTCAAATAGGCAACCGCCGCGTCCAACGATCCGGTGCGAAGCTGGTTGACCAACATGTCGCCGGTCGGTGTTTGCACGGTCACGTTCACCATGATTTCCTGTTGCATGCCACCTTCCTTGAAAACATTTTGAGTGATCCAACCCATCGCGCATTGTTTTTCATGCCCGATGCCGACACGAAGACCGTCGCGGGTCAGATCACGCAAGGAAGCGATTTTGTGTGGGTTTCCTTTTTCGACCAAGATCACCAATTCGTTTTGTGACACCGGAACGGACTCGGGAAAAAGATCAGAGACCTGATTCATGAATTCGCTATCGCACGCGAAATAGGCGTCCGGATGCTGTCCGCTTTTCATCTGGCTGACCAAGATGCCGCACCCGTTGTACGCGCGGGAAACACGGACGCCCTCTCGCGATTCGAATTGAACGATTGTTTCTTCGATCGCCGGTCGCAACATCGAACCCGCGTAAACGGTGAGTTCGGGAACGTCGCTCCATCGGTCGCCGCGGTCGACTTCGAAGCCGTGCTCGGTGTAGACGGGAAGTCCCCGATCGGCGGCGGAAAGGTACCGGGCGAAATGCAAAGCGGATGCGGGTCGCATGGTGCCCGCCGACACGCCGACGGAGACTTGGGAGGTCCCCTCGGCCAGTTCGTCCAACTGTACCGCTTCGAGTTGCGGGTAAGGGTGCAGCACCGCGTCGAAGACGATCGCGGCATCCGCGGCACCCACGACGACATCGTTGGCGACGTCGGTGACGGTCGTGCGAAACGCATCGGTGGCTTGTTCCAAGTCGTTCCATAACCCGTCTCGTCGCAAAACGTCTCGAACCAATTTGCCGACCGCGGCGGCTTCCGGATTCGCTTGAACCAAGCGGACGTCGTCACGCAACAGGTCCGAAAAGCTTTGGATATTCTTGGGATTCCCTTTTGCCACCGCGACGACGGCCCGCATCCGGGCGATCTTCAATTCTTCATCGATCATCGACTTGTCACGAGCCATTTTTAGGTAGCTATCGTCGGCGGGCAGGAACAGGTCGCCCGCCCCGGTGACCTCCATTTGTGACAACAGCGTTTGCGACGCTCCGTACTGGATCTGAACGCTGCGACCGGTCTCGGCTTCGTAATCCTCGCGGATTGCTTCGACCACGGCTTGGTTGCTGGCCGCGCAGAAAAGAATCAATTCGTCAGAATCGCTGCCCGTCGGCTCACCGGTTTCCGACCGAGTCACCATCGTGGGGCGTCGTGTGTCGCCGCGGGACAGCATCCAAAACATGCCACCGAGTAATCCGACCGAACCGATCATGACCAGCAGTGTTTTTGACATGGCTCTTGCTTCCCATTCATCCGACGTGAAGAACATTGGCGGCTTGACGCGTCGCCGCCGTCTCGGCGTTACCTCAAGTTTAGCGAGACGAGTCGATTCAAGCATCCGGCATGAGGTCAGAAATCGCAACGGGCGAACGAAGTGATCGAGTTTTCGCGCAAGCGGTGACGTCGCGATTCCGGCATTTCGGCTGTCGGGTGAGCGATGAAAAGGCGGGATTCTCACCGCCGCCAGCTCGATTCTTAAATTCACGTGAAATGTCAATGTCCATGGCAGAATGGAACCGGCGAAACGCTAGACTCTTCTGCTTCGCCGGAGGAGCGAATTTTTCGGCGACGGGCGAGGTCCGGGACCGAGCATTCTCGTCTCCCTTTCGGTACGTTTGCCGTTCGATCGCTAGATCCACATCAGATTCGTAAGGTCGGAGAACAGGAAGCATGAAACGTTTTTTGCGATGTCCAGGTTGGTGCCCGCCGTTCCTTCGTCCGGTTGCGATCCTCATGTCGTTCCTTGCGATACCACCGAGTGCTGTTCGGGGTGTCGCGGAAGATTCCGTCGCCACGAGTCGTCACGCGGAAACGTCCGGGACGCGCGATGAAGCTTCCTGGCCGACTTATCTGAACGGCAATCAACGAGCCGCGTTCTCCCCGGTGACGTTGTCGAAAGACTTGAATCTGGCGTGGACTTACCGAAGCCAAGCCAAGCCGGAAAAAGCTTGGTCGGGGCCGCGAGATGCGCCCATCGAAGGCCACGAGATGCGACACCGCGTCGACTTTGACGCGTGCATGCACACGGTCATCGACGGGGGGCGGGTATATTTCGGAAGCACGGTCGATCATCGGATGCACTGCGTCGATGGGGCGACCGGTCGACCCATTTGGAGTTTCTACGCCGACGGTCCGATTCGCTTGGCACCCACGCTGGCGTTCGGGAACGTTTACTTCGGTTCCGATGACGGGCAAGTGTATTGCCTCCGCGCCAACGACGGCGAACTGATTTGGAAGATGCGGGTCAGCGGTAAAGACGAAAGGCTGCTTTCCCGAGGCGAAATGATTTCCCGCTGGCCCGTGCGAACCGGGGTGCTGATCGACGAGAACATCGCCTATTTCGGGGCGGGGGTGTTTCCCCACGAAACCGTCTTTCTGTGTGCGGCCGACGCGGTGACCGGGGAACTGGTTTGGCGGAACGATCGAATCAGTCAACAAGATGCCGGACGAAACGACCTGTCGCCGCAAGGATACATGCTTTGCAACGACACCCATCTTTATGTGCCATCGGGACGTTCGTTGCCGGTGGCCGTGGACAAGGCGACCGGAGAAATTGTTTTTCAACGCAAGTATTCTTGGCGCAGCGATGCCGGTGGCGTCGTCGGTGGTACCAAGGCCCTGTTGGGCGACGGGCAAGTCTATGCCGGCGGACCTCATCACTTTCTCGCGATGGATGATCAGACCGGTGACGTGGGAGCGGCCTACATCGGCGGGCGACAAATGGTCTTATCCGGCGAGTTTGCCTACTTGTCGGATGGCGACAAGCTGTTCTGCGTCAATCGCGACGAGCACGCCGAGGCTAGCCGAGAAAAACAGAAATGGTTCTTGCAAGCTCGTGCCGATCGTCGCGATCCCGAAAAAGTCGAACAGGCCAAGGACAAGATGCAAGAGTACGCGGGGATCGGCATCGTCTGGCAGCAAGAGATGGCACATGATGATGCACTGATCGCCACCGACGACTTGGTCATCGCGGGAGGGATGAACGAGGTGGTCGCCTTGGACCGCGATTCCGGTCAACCGGTCTGGCGCGCCGACGTCGAAGGCAACGTGAAAGGTTTGGCAGCTACCGCTTCGCTGTTGACCGTCAGCACCGAGGAAGGCAACGTCTACGGATTCAGCCCGCGATCGGAATCACCGCCTCGCCAATGGCCGGAACCCTACACCCCGGCCTTCGAGGAAGACGGACGAAGCGAATTTTACACCGAGACCGCCTCAGAGATCCTTCGCCTCAGCGGACAACGAACGGGTTATTGTTTGGTCGCCGGCAGCGAACTCGGTCGCTTGGCTCACGATCTGGCGCGTCAGAGTTCGCTGTACGTCATCGGCGTCGAACCCGATGCGGCGAAAGCCGCCGCCGCTCGTCACGCCCTGGAACGGGCCGGAGCTCACGCGACTCGGGTGACCATCGTCAACTTGTCCCTCGACGAACTGCCGTTTTCCAACTACTTCGCCAATCTGATCGTTTCGGAAACACAGATCGTTTCCGGACGAATGCCCTGCCCGCCCGAGGCGTTGGCACGTTTTCTGAAACCTTGCGGCGGCGTGACCATGCTCGCGTCGGCTAACGAAAACACCGCACAGACGTCCGGGGATCGGCACTCGAAAGAATGGATGACGGGTCTCTATCAGGCGGATGAAGGCGAACTGACGTTCGGGTCGTCTTGGGCGATGCTGCAACGTGGCAGATTACCGGGTGCCGGGGAATGGACGCACCAGTACGGCAACGCCGCCAATACGTCGTTTGCGAATGATCAGCGGATCCGCGACGGTTTGGGCGTCTTGTGGTACGGCGACCCTGGACCCAGCGCGATGATCAACCGCCACGAGGCCGCGGGCGCTCCGCTTTCGACGAACGGACGAATGTTCATCCAAGGCACCGACAGCGTGATGGCGTACGATGCTTACAACGGCACGTTCTTGTGGGAGTACCAGAATCCTGGCGCGATCCGAACGGGTGTCTTCAACAACCGCGAAACCCATAACTTGGCCGCGTCCGATGATTACGTTTTTGTCGCCGTTGACGACCAATGTCGGGCACTGGATACCGCGACGGGAGAGGTCAAAAACACCTTCACGACCCCGACGTCACGTGACGGAGTCAAAAGATCATGGGCCTATGTCGCCCACGACCAGGGACAACTATTCGGAACGAGCACGATCCGCAAAGAACTCGAGGAAAAGCTGCGTCGACGAGGTTTGACGGTGAGCAGCCAGACGGACAGTCTGTTCGCCGTCGATGTGAAAAGTGGCGAGACACTTTGGTCTTATCACGGCGACAACATTCTGCACACGACGATCGCGATCGGACCGAACCGGGTCTACTTCATTGACAGTTCGATCAGTCCCGAACAACGCCAGGCCCTGTACCTTCGCGACAAGTCGTCCCTTCGCGAGTTGTCCGGCGATGCTGCCGCGGCGGCCGAGGCGGAGATGAAAGAGTTGGACGTGAGGCTGGCCGTCGCACTCGATCGAAAGACCGGCGAAAAGCTTTGGGAAAGACCCGTCAATGTCACCGACACCACCGATGTCAGTGCCGGCGGGGGCAGTCTGACGGTCATGTACGAACGCGACCACCTGATCCTGTGCGGAGCCAACGCCAACGGCCACTACTGGAAGCAATTCTTGGCCGGGGAGTTCGAAATGAGAAAGCTGTTGGTCCTCAACGCGTCCACCGGCGACGAGATCTGGTCCAAGAACGCCAATTACATGAATCGTCCGGCAATCGTCGAAGGAACCATTTACGCCGAACCCTGGGCCTTTGACATGAAAACGGGCGAGCCGAAAACGCGGCAACATCCTCTGACCGGAAAAGAAACACCCTGGCGGTACAGTCGTCCCGGACACCATTGTGGCGTGATCACGGCGACGCCCAACATGATGTTTTTCCGCTCCGGGTTCATCGGCTACTACGACCTTTATCATGACAGCGGGACGCGTCACTTTGCCGGACAGCGATTGGGATGTTGGGTCAACGCGATTCCTGGCAACGGATTGGTGATGATTCCCGAGGCGAGCGCCGGGTGCGTCTGCCAATTCTCCATCGCCTCGACGGTCGTGCTGGAACCCAAGACGACGAATCATTCTTGGGGGATCTTTAGCGCGGTCGGTGAATCGACCCCGGTCCAACGAATCGCGGTCAATTTCGGCGCTCCCGGCGACCGAAAGGACCCGGAACGCAAAGAATGGATCGGCTTTCCGCGTCCCAACACCGTCGGGCGTTTGGAATTCGAGTTGGACTTGCAAGCTGAATTCTTCCCCGGCGGAGGCTGGTCTAGTCGAAACGCCGACTTCGACGGCGGTGCGAACGACACACCGGAATCATCCGACGAACCGAATTGGCTTTTTGCTTCAGTCGCCAACGGGCTAAAGGAATTTCGCGTCCCCCTGCTCGGGTCGGACGACCTGCCGGCCAAGTACGACATGAAATTGTATTTCGTGGAGGCTTCGGAAGAACTCGTTCGAACCGTCGACGTCGTGGCCAATGGCCGGCGGATGGATTCGACCGACAAGTCCCTTGATCCGAAGACCGACGCTTCGACGGGCGTCTTCGTCAAGGAAGTGAACGAGATCGACGTCCAGGATGTTCTTCGCATTGAAATGAATTCACCCGACTTGCTTCGTACGAAGTTGGCCGCGGTCGAAATCACTCGGTGTGCCGTTCAGGCCGGTCAAGATTGATTCCCTTTTCACCAAAGCCTTCCTGATGACCATTTCCGACGATCGACCACGACGCTTCCGGCAGTCCCTTTTTTGCGTCGGCACCTTGTGTACTGTTTTGGCGACCGGAACCTTGCTGGCGTGCCAAGTCCCGGTCTTTCGCTACGCGTTGGAACGTTGGGACGCGGATGTTTATCACGTCGCCTTGCTTTCCAAGGGAGCGCCAGACGCGAAGCTGTCGCACGCCGCGCGGCAAGCCTTTCGAGATTTGACGGATCGTCGTCGTGTCCGATTTCATGTCGTCGATGTCGATTCGTCCGACGAGCCGCGTTATCGAACGGCATGGCAGGACCACGGCGGTCGTGATGCATCCTTGGTCGCCGTGTACTATCCGTCGGAGGCGGCGACCCCGGACGGCCGAGCGGCCTTCGTGACGCGGGCGACCCGGTCGAGCTTATCGGGGGTGGCGACATCGCCGACGCGACGTGAACTGGCGCGGCGTCTGGCAGACGGTGATTCCGCCGTGTGGATCTTGTTGGAAGGCGACGATCCGAAGGAAAACGCCGCCGCGGAAGAACGCTTGAGCAGGCAGTTGAGGCAAGACGCGACGTGGCTGAAGGTGCCTTCACCCTTGGAGATGGAGATTGACGAATCCGTTGTTCGGCGGGCCAAGGTTGATTTGCGAATCGACTTTTCGATCCTTCGACTGGACCGAGACGATCCGCGAGAGTCTTTTCTGGTCGATGCGTTGGTCAACAGCGAAGACGACCTTCGTGAATTCGACGAACCGATCGCGTTTCCGGTTTTTGGTCGAGGCCGTGTGCTTTACGCCTTGGTGGGAGACGGCATCACCGGCGACACGATCCGCGCGGCATCCGCGTTCATCGCCGGGCCGTGCTCGTGTCAGGTCAAAGGTCAGAATCCCGGTTTCGATTTGTTGATGGATCACGATTGGCAGGAAGCGGTCGGCGACACTTTGATCAGCGAACCGATCCCCAGCATCAGTGCCGAAGCCAAGCTGATTGCCATTCCTCCAGGACGCGACAGCACGCCGTGATCCACCGTCCGTCGCTCGAAAACCTTTGACGCGGCGACGTGTCGGTGACGTTTTCGACGGCGGGGCGAGTTTCAGCGTCGCATGTCGAACACGCCACGATCCTTGCGGCCTCGGAAGGTCGCATAAAAACGATTCGCCGAGACGTTTGCATTCATGCGATACGTGCCCAACAACGGCAAACGCGTCGCCGAGGTGTAGTGGGATGCGGTTCCCGGTACGCGGGAAAGTTTTGCCGGGTACACGAACGGAATGACTTTGGCGAATCGCCCCATGAAAATAGCGTGATAGGTGTTCGCATCGACTTGTCGGATTCGGGCTTTCAACGTGCCTCGGTGTCCGGTCGACTCGCTCGTCCAAGTGCCCGACCAACGACCCTGTGGCGACGCGGCATCGGATGCCCCGACGGCGATGACGGTAATCAGGATCGCCAAGCCGGCGGTGACTGTTTTTCGATTCACGGACGGAACCTCCCAATAAAAACCAAGCGAAAAGCATCGTGACCTACTGGATTCTAGTCCGCCATTCGTCGGTCGCCAGGTTCGCGATAGACTTTCGGACGTCCCTCCTCCGAAAGATCGATTTCCGTTCATGAATGTGCCGCTTCCCACGAACGATTTTCCACCGCCGCTTGCCGACAGTTATCACACGCCGACTCGGGCGATCTCGTGGAGGGCCGCGACGTTTCCGACGATGCACTTTTATCGTCAGTTCGCCTGGAACGTGTACCGCTCCAGCGTGACGGCTCGGCGTGGCGACTACGACGACGATCAATGGAGTCGCTCCAGCCATGAAGTGCTGCGATCGCTGGAATCGGTGGGCGTGGTCTTCGAAGTGTCCGGGTTGAACCGAATCCGAAATCTCCAAGGCCCTTGTGTTTTTATCGGAAATCACATGAGCATGCTGGAAACGATCGTCTTGCCATCGATCATCCGGCCCCTCCGCGATGTGACCTTCGTGGTCAAACAGAGCTTGATGGATTATCCCGTGTTTCGGCACATCTTGAGGTCGCGTGATCCCATTGCGGTATCGCGCCGCAACCCTCGAGAGGATTTCAAGGTCGTGATGCAACAAGGCGTCGAGAAGCTGCGGCAAGGGACTTCCATCGTCGTGTTTCCCCAGACGACGCGTAGCGACGATTTCGACGCGTCACAGTTCAACACGATCGGCGTGAAGTTGGCCGCGCGGGCGAAGGTTCCCGTTGTGCCGATCGCACTTCGTACCGACGCCTGGGGCAACGGCAAATGGATCAAAGACTTGGGGCCGATCGATCGCACAAAAAAAGTTCATTTCTCGTTCGGCGATCCCCTCGACATCGAAGGCCGCGGGGATCGGCAGCAGCAGTCGATCATCGAATTCATCACCGCGGAACTGACGCGTTGGCGAGCCGAATCGAAACCCGTTGTCAGTGACCGACTTGGCGAAGCTGCATCGTGTCGATGATCTTATCATCGGCCAGAGCGTTCGTGATGACGACAAGCCAGTCACCGCCTTCGCACCATTGCTTTTCTTTCAGTCGGCGCAAAGCTGCTTGAATCGTCTTTTCGGGATCCTCCGAAAACTCCATCAAAAAAGGCTCGACACCCCAGGGAAGCATCAACTGATGAAACGTGGTCGGAATGTCCGTGAAAGCGTAGATTGGTACTTCACGGCCACGCAACGCGCCGAGGACATAGGCCAGGAAACCGCTTCGTGTGAACACGACGATGCCGGACCGTCCCAGTTCCTTTGCCAGGACGACCGACGACCGCAGCATCTTGGATTTCGGTTCATGAAGCTCGATCCGATTGTTGATCGGCGTCGTGATCGACGGTTCGATGCTGTCGATCATGTTGCGAAGCACCGTGACGGATTCCAGCGGATACGCACCCGTGGCCGTTTCGCCAGACAACATGATCGCGTCGGCCTGTTCACGAATCGCGTTGCAGACATCCGAAACCTCCGCCCGCGTGGGCACCGGCGATTGAATCATCGATTCCAGCAAGTGCGTCGCGATGATCACGGGCTTGCCCTCCGCCTGGCAAGCACACACCAACTCCGTCTGCACCAGTGGCAGCTTGTGGTACTCGATTTCGATTCCTAAATCTCCTCGCGCGACCATCACGCCGTCGGTTTCGTGAATGATTTCGTGCATGTTCCGAACGCCTGCTTGGTCTTCGATCTTGGCGATGATCCGCGCCCGACTACCCAAGTCATCCAGGACCCCGCGCAGCGTACGAATGTCTTCGCCCTGACGTACGAAAGACAACGCGACGAAATCGATACCGGCTCGGACCCCGGCCTTCAAATCGATGTGGTCCTTTTCGGTCAACGCCGGCAGGTTGACTTGAATTCCCGGCAGGTTGATGTGACGTCGCGAACCCAGGATGCCGCCGGTCACGACTTGCAGACGAACCGAAGACACGTCCTTGTCGAGCACTCGAAATCTTAGCAGTCCGCTATCGACCAAGACGATCGAGCCGACTTCGATGTCGCCGGGCAGATCTTTGTAATTCACCGAAACGCGATGCACGCCGTCAGCGGCAGCGGCAAAGGTTTCGGTATGAAATTCGATCAAGTCACCCGGATTCAGCTTGATCGGATTCTCGACCGGACCAGTTCGGATTTCCGGACCTTTGACGTCCATCATGACCGAGACGTGTCGGTCGACCGACTCGGAAACTTCGCGGATTCGCGACACGACCTCCGCGACCCACTGCGTCGTCCCGTGTGCCATGTTCAGGCGAATCAGGTCGACGCCCGATCGAATCAGTTCGGCCAGCATCTCGGGGGATTCGGTGGCCGGCCCGATCGTGGCGACGATCTTTGTGTGTCGATGCGGACGTGGATTTTCGGCCATGACGGGTACGCTACCGGGTTGCTGAATTTGAAGTGATTTAGGTCAGTTTGACCGTTTCACCCGCGACAACAACGAACCCAAACCACAGTGCGGCCGAGCATCACCCTGCCCTGCCCCCGAAGCGTTCAAAGGCACCCTACAGGATGCAAAGAGTCCTTTCCGGTGCAGATATCTCGGTCCAAACTTGGGTAGCCGATGCCGCATCACTTCCAAAGTCGTGCGGTTGCTTTCGGGCAGATCGTAGCCGAACAACAGCGTCCGTTCAAAGTGGATCACCCCCGGTCAAAAAGGGGTCAGGAGCCTTTTAATCGCCATTCCCGGGAAAAGGCTCCTGACCCCTTTTCCCGCATCGCGTATGGCTGACGCGGGCCGCAGCATTGCGTGATTGATGGACAGCAAAAAATGGGTGGCACCAATTAGAGGCACGGAGGACGCGGAGAATCCTCTCGCGCCACCGCTCTGTGCTCTCGACTGCCTCAGCGTTTCAAAATCAACACACCGAACCGGCAAAGATGGAAGCGGCGACAGCCCACCGCCGGCGGCCTCGGCCGCCGGACCCGCATCCCCCCTCCCCCACCCAAGCCCCGAAGAGGCGACAACCGGTGGCAGCAATCAACCCTTTCAGACCCACAGGTCTTGGTCGAGACTTCGGTAGCCGATGGCTTCGCCGAGGTGTTCTTCGGCGATCGACTCGTCTCCGGCGACATCGGCGATCGTGCGGGCGACCCGCAAGATCTTGTCGTGCGCCCGCGCCGAGAGCCCCATCTCCTCGACGCTGTGCCGCAGCATTTGTTGACAGGTCTTCGACAGCTCGCAGTGCTGACGGACTTGGCGACTGGTCATCTGGGCGTTGTAGCGGACGGCGTCCCCGTGAAAGCGTTCGGCCTGAACTTGACGTGCCCGTTCGACATCGACACGCATCCGCGCGCTGGTCGTCCCTTGCCGCGTGGAGGCGGACAGTTCTTCAAAGGGCACGGCGGGGACTTCGATGTGCATGTCGACACGATCGAGCAGCGGACCGGAAATTTTGCCCACGTAACGTTCGATCTGTGGCGGCGTGCAATTGCAGGATCGTCGGGGATCGCTGCGATAGCCACACGGGCACGGGTTGGCCGCGGCGACCAACATGAAATCCGACGGGAACTGGGAACTGGACAACGCGCGACTGATCGTCACGACGCCGTCTTCCAAGGGTTGTCGCATCACTTCCAGAGTCTTGCGGTTGAATTCGGGCAGTTCGTCCAAGAACAAAATCCCGTTGTGTGCTTTGCTGATCTCACCCGGTGCCGGGGGACTTCCGCCGCCGACCAAACCCGCGTCACTGATCGTGTGGTGAGGGCTGCGAAAAGGACGCTTCGCCAACAGCGGTTGCCCCGCCGGCAATTGTCCAAGCGCACTGTAAATCCTGGTCGTCTCGATCGATTCACTCGCCGTCAATCGCGGCAAGATGGTCGGCATGCGTTTGGCCAACATCGTCTTGCCGCTGCCGGGCGGACCGATCATCAACAAATTGTGCGAGCCGGCCGCCGCGAGGGTCATCGCGCGTTTGGCGGTTTCCTGGCCACGCACGTCGCCGAAATCGACGTCGTAGACGCTGAACTCTTCGAACAACTCGTCGACACGGCCGGGCACAGGCGCGATGTCGATTTCACTCGAAAAAAAAGCGACCGCCTGCGATAGCGAATCGATCGCGATCACGTCCAAGCCGTCGACGACAGCCGCCTCCTGGGCATTCTCCCTGGGCACGACCAGTCCCCGCAGGTCCGCCCGTCGGGCCGCTTCGATGGCAATCGACAGACTGCCTTTGATCGGCCGGGTGTAGCCTTCGAGCGCCAGTTCCCCCACGATCGCGTAGTCCTCTAGTCGGTCGGTCGCCAACTGGCCACTTCCGGCCAACACGCCGAGCGCCACCGGCAGATCGAAAGAAGCCGCTTGCTTGGGAAGATCGCCGGGAGCCAGATTGATCACGATCCGGTCGTGGGGACGCACGAACCCGCTGTTGACGACGGCCCTTTCGACACGATGCGTGGATTCTTTGACGGCCGTATCCGGCAGGCCGACCAGAATCGTCTTGGGCATCGCCGCGGGTGAAATGTCGACCTCCACATCCACCGGCTTGGCTTCGATGCCGAGCAGCGTAAACGTCTTCAGTCGTGCCAGCATGCCGCGCCAACCCCCAGGTTGCGAGGAATTCCGAATCGCCCGTCAGTGCCGGCCAAGTATCGACGACGCTTGACGGTTCCTGCAACGGGGGGCACGCTTCCTGGCAACGATCGGGCGGGCACGGAACCCGGAATTCCTGAATCCGCCGGCGGGCATCTGGTCGCGGCAACATCCTCCGCGGAGGCACAAGCCTCCCGTCGCCTCGGACTTGACGATGCTATCTCGGCTGGCTACTTTCGCCGATCATGTCTCCACCGTAACAAATCTCACAGCTGCGACCCCTTCTCTCGGGCTCTCCGCGGCTGCACCGCGATTCTTGTGTCCATCGCCACTTTTCGGGGAATCGCTGCCGACCGCTTTGACGGGTAAGCGTCGCCTTCCGCGCGGTCCCTGGGAAGCCGAGAGATTCCGCACGTCGATGTTCTCGGCAGCACGTCCGACGTGAAGCGACACGAAGGGGAATCTCGACGGAAAGTCGCTGCCCTGCTCAGCGATGGCCGGACGTTTGCTGACCTGATCGTTCAAAACCACCCATCATTTCGTGCCGTACCAGTTCGGGAACACAGAAAGAATGACTGTTACGAGGAAACAAATCGAAGACGCGCGTTTGAATCGTCGGACTTTTGCGATCATTTCGCACCCGGACGCCGGGAAGACGACACTCACCGAGAAGCTGTTGCTGTTCGGCGGATCGATCGAGGTCGCCGGATCGGTGCGAGGCCGCAAGTCCCAGCGGACGGCGCGGTCTGACTGGATGGAACTGGAAAAGCAGCGAGGCATCTCGGTCAGTTCGACAGTTTTGACGTTTACCATCGATGAGACGCACATCAATTTGCTCGACACGCCAGGGCACCATGATTTTAGTGAGGATACCTATCGAACTTTGATGGCCGCCGACTGTGCGGTCATGGTCATCGATGCGGCCAAGGGGATCGAGTCACAAACGGAAAAGTTGTTCCGCGTCTGTTCCGCCAGGGGCATTCCCGTGATCACGTTCGTCAACAAGATCGATCGCCCCGGGCCGTCGTCTCTCGAGATACTCGGGCAGATCGAAAAGGAGTTCGCGATCGAAGCCGTTCCCGTCAATTGGCCGATCGGCGGCGGTCCCGAGTTTGCCGGCATTGTCGATATATCTACCGATCAAATTCATCTTTACGACAACGGATCGAATCAAGTCCGTTCTGCGGCAACCCGGCGTTCCTGGTCGGAGCTTCTTGAGTCGAGCGAACTCCAAACACTCGAAGATTCTCCGGGCGATGCTGATTCGGTCGCCCGTTCATTCGATTCCGGCTTGTTTTCGCATGCCGGCGAAGAATTGGAACTCATCAAGCATGCAGGACAAACATACGATCGTGACAAATTTTTGCGAGGTCAACAGACTCTCGTCTTCTTTGGCAGCGCCTTGGCCAATTATGGCATCGAGTTGTTTCTGCGCGGATTCGTTTCTCTGTGCCCGCCGCCTCCCCCGCCGACCCAAATGATCACATCAGATGTTTCAAGCGGCTTGCCTCAGTTCTCGGGGTTCGTATTTAAAATCCAAGCGAATTTGGACCCCATGCATCGCGACCGAATCGCTTTCCTGCGCGTCGGTACCGGCCGATTCGAGCGGGACATGGACGTCGTGATCGAGCGGTCAGGGAATCGTGTTCGTCTCCCCAGGGCTCTTCAAGTATTCGGTCGAGAGCGTGTCACGATGGAAGAAGCGTTTCCGGGCGACATCATCGGCGTGGTTTGTCCGGGCGAGCTACGCCTCGGCGATACGGTGTATCAGGAATCACCGGTGCGTTACCCGGGAATTCCTCAATTTCCGCCAGAGGTTTTTGCGAGCATCAGTTGCCCCGACACTTCTCGTCGAAAGCAATTCGATCGCGGGCTTCAACAACTGGTCGAGGAAGGCGCGGTCCAATTGTTTCAAGGCACCGGTCGCCAAAGGGATGCGATTCTGGCCGCGGTCGGTGAACTTCAGTTCGATGTGGTGCAGTTCCGTTTGGAAACAGAGTACAACGCCCCCTCGAAACTTCAAAGACTGCCTTACGCACTTGCCCGGTGGTATCATTGCGACGATCGACAACTGTCACTTCAGAGCCCGTATGGTGCGAAGTTGGTGATCGATTCTTTCGGCAGTCCGGCGGTGCTTCTGCGATCGCAGTGGGATTTAAGCCAGCTCGAACGCAACAATCCGAAGTTTTCTTTCGACGCGATCCATGAGATGCGATCATCGGTCGAAGAGTTCGTAACGAGTACCCCGCGTCGACAAGATTGACGTTGTCGGAATTGCCGTAGCGGATGTCGCCAGACTTCCCACCCCGAAATACGGGATCGGAAGTCTGCCGAATCCCGCTACGTCAGTTGTTGTCCGCGTGTTGCTAATTCGGCAACGGCGCGTCCGCCGATTCATCGGTGGGTTTGATCATGCGGTCCGTGGAAACGTGGTACTGCGGTTCGTCCGAAAACGAAACACAGATCAAATCATCCGCTTTTTGAATCATTTCTCTGCACTGCTCGCTGAGGTGCGTCAGGTGTACCGTCTTACCCAATTGTTGATATTTGGAAGCAATGGAATGGATGGCTTCCATCGCCGAATGGTCGTAGACTCGCGTGTAGTAGAAGTCGATCACGACAGTTTCGGGGTCGTTTTTGGCATCAAACAGCTCTTTGAACTGCGATGACGATGCAAAAAATAAAGGTCCGTGAAGCTGGTAGATTTTCGCACCGTGTTCATTGAATTGGATGTCAGCGTTTACATTTCTGGCATGCTTGAAGGCAAAAGCCACCGCCGACACGAGGACGCCGATGATGACAGCCGACGCGAGGTCGTGCATCACCGCGGTGTAAACCGTGACGATCACCATCACGAGGAAGTCGGTGAACGGGATTTTTCGATGGAGCTTGAGCGATGCCCACTCGAAGGTTCCGATCACGACCATGAACATGACTCCCACCAACGCGGCCATCGGTATCATCTCGATCCATGGAGAGAGAAACAAGACGAAAGCAAGCATGCAGCACGCGGCGAATGCCCCGGAAGTTCTGCCCCGTCCGCCCGACTCGACGTTGATGAGCGATTGGCCGATCATGGCACAACCGCCCATCCCGCCAAACAATCCGCAGACAATGTTTGCGGTGCCTTGGCCGATGCATTCCCGGTTGCTGTTTCCTTGGGTTTCGGTGATTTCGTCGATCAAGCTGAGCGTCATCAGTGACTCGATCAATCCGACGGCGGCCAGGACCGCGGCGAACGGAAAGATGATCCAAAGGGTTGCGAAGGTCATCGGCGGCACGGTGAAGGCTTGGAAGAAAAGGGTGGGCAAGCCCGCACGGATGGTGGTCGAATCAGGGTCGATGTTGTTCATCGCGGCGGTGATCGCCGCTGCCTGTTCAGTTGCCTGGTCAGCCGAATGCGACTCGTCACCTTCGTGACCACTATCCTGAGAGCGGCTTTGTCGATCTTGCGACAGAACAGATTTTGCCGCGGCGACTTTCGCATTGGTTTTGAGCATGTCGCCGACCGTCGTCACGACTTGGCTTTGGTTCTCGGCGACCATTTCCGTCGGCAACATGCGATTGGATGTGATGCCGATTCCGGTCACCACCAAGATCGCGACCAGCGACGCGGGGACGGCTTTCGTCCATTTGGGTAGCAACCAGATGATCGCCATGGTCAGCACGACCAAGCCGAGCATGATCCACAGGGCAGGCCCTCGCATGTACTGCAAAGCACCCGCGGAACTGACCGTCTTGAAGCTCCCAAACTGAGCCATACAAATCACGATCGCCAGGCCGTTGACGAATCCCAGCATCACCGAGTGCGGCACCATGCGAATCAACACGCCCAAGCGGGCGAAGCCGACGGCTAACTGAAGTAACCCACAGAGGATCACCGTCGGAAACAAGTATTCGATACCGTGAATGGCAACCAAGCCGACGACGACGACGGCCATCGCGCCGGTCGCACCGGAGATCATGCCCGGCCGTCCGCCGAACAGGGCGCAGATCAAGCCGATGAAGAAGGCCGAGTACAGGCCGATGATCGGGGAGACGCCCGCGACGAACGCGAACGCGATCGCCTCGGGGACCAGTGCCAAGGAGACGGTCAATCCGGACAGGAGTTCATTCTTGAGGTTGTGCGGCTGGGAACGAAAGAGGTCGAGCATTGGGAGCAGAGCTGATTGGGGCAGAATTTATGGAGGCAGAACGATCGCGCAAGTTGTCCAGCGGGAAGACCGGTGCCAATCGGAAAGAGATCCAAGAACACGAAACGACTCGACGCGCTTTTGATTAAGGCGGAGTGACAGAAGAACTCGAAATCTGTTTTTCGTGGATCATGGCGGTGGATTCTCGAACTCGGCGAAGTAACGTGCCTCGAACACTAGCTCACGGTTCGGTGAACCGCAAGAGAGACACGGCTTGACGGGCCATCCTTCAAGCCGATCGAGGGCGAAACGTAAACCGAGAAAGGCGATCATCGCAACCTTAGGGGGATCGCACCGCGAGCGAACGTGGCTTTGCACAAGCGTTCTGTCGCTCCGGGTATTCGAGCGACTTTTTCGCACCTTTCCGCCTGTCGAGACGAACCAATGCGACGGTGGTGCGTGGCGGGGTGTTCAAACCGGCACCACGAAATCAGTCGACCGATGCGCAGTTACAGGCGAGGGCCGGCGCCGGATGGGGAGTCTCGGTCGTCCACGCGTCACCGTCTCGCTCGACTCGGTTCGTTTCATAGAACGTCGGTGGTTCGTAGGTCCAACCTTTTTCCAATCTTGACTGTTCCTGTTTCAGTCGTCGATAAAGAAAACGGCCGACGATCGAGGCACCGCGACGTGACGCTTCACCGAATAATTCGTGGATCTGTTCGAGCAAGTCGGTAATTTCCGCCTTCAAAGCGGGGTCGTCGGGATAGGCTTCGCGTGTCGCCCAAAGGACTCCCGCATAGTTGACCGGCAGATTCGCCGCTTCGTTGGCAAAGCGAGTTCGGACGCGTTCATCGCCATGGTTGTGGTAGCGTTGCCAGGCACGCAAGTTCGTTCGGATGATTCGCACAACACTGGGGCCGTTGACTTCGAAGTCCTTGTGAAAGGCACGCAACAAGAACTCGGTCTCCTGGCCGTCTTTGATGTGAGGATGGTGGAAATTGAATTTGAGCTGTCCGTGAATGTCAGCGATCGAGATCTCATCGGGCCGAAGCAGTGTGTCGTTTTTCGAATGCTCGGCGAATAGCGGTGTGCCTGGGATCGGTGTGTAAAGCATGAACTGATGAAACTCGGTTCCGTGACCGACGGCGTGATCGATCGCGTCGTCGATGTTCTCCGGCGTGTGTTCCTCCAGTCCGATGATTGTCGAGCCGAGGACTCGGATGCCGTGAGCTTGAAGTTCCTTGACGAGTGACACGGTGTCGGTGCCGGCAAGTTTCTTGTATTGCGAGTTCTTGCCTTCCAGTCCCATCCAGACCCAACTGACGCCAAGTTCGACGAGTTCTTGCATGGTGTATTTTTGCAACACGTTGGCGCTGCTGAAAACATACATGCTCCAAGCTTTGCCGTGATGTTTCATCAGCTCCAGCAATTGCAACGCGCGGGGCTTGTCGACCAGAAAGTTCTCGTCCATCACGAAGAAGGCTTGAGTGTTTAAGCTCTCTTCCAGTTGACACATCACGTCGAACAGTTGGTTGCCGGTTTCAAAAAACTTGACGTATTTTCCTTTTCCGCCGAACATCGCGGAGGTGGAGCAAAAGTTGCATCCCATCGGGCAACCGGCCGACGGAATGAGTGTCGCGGAGTGGTCGCCGGGGTGATTTTTCAATGTCACTCCCAGAATCCGTGTGCCGATGTTCGCCAACACTTTGGGGTGACGGAGCGGTTGGCCGGCGTCTTCGCCCAAGAAACGCCTCATCCATCGCACCCCGTCACCACGAACGACATGGTCGGTGTCGCACCAACGTTGCAGGTCCGGCAAGTTCGCGATGTGACCGCCGATCACGATGGTCGCGTGAGGAAGATGTTTGCGAATCAGGCGGCACATCTTGCGGACTTTGATCAGATTGGTCTGGATCGAACTGATGCCGACGACGTCATACGAATTCGACTTGATCTCTTCGACGAACCGCTGTTCGGTGGGAAAATCCAGTAGTGTGCATGCGGCCTGCAGGTTGGACTGGATCAACATCAACCCCCACGATCGCTGGAACGTTCGCAAGGAGTAGGCTTGTTGTACACGCGTGACCTGATTGTGATACAGTTCCATGGGGTTGATGACACGACTGCCCACTCCGTCGTTTTGGGCGTACGGTCCGAACACGCTGCAAAGCAGCACTTTTGCTCGGGACCCCAGGGGGTGCCGCGGATGCGCGTCGATGGGATCGGGAGCCGAGCGGTTTTGATCGTCGTTCATTTTTCGTACCGTCGCTGGGTGAGTTGCTTCGATGCCGCAAAACGAAATCATGACGACATTTCCGGCTCTCGGCGAGAGCTCCCGGATCCAGGCGGACAAAGTGCCGCGGCGGGACGGGCGGAACAGGGCGACGTCGTCCGATCAGCGCGTCCGAGACGACTGCCGTGCGGGCCCGGCGACGGGAAACGCGAAAAGTATTCTCGGTTCGTCGCTAAACTGATCGCTTCAAATGTTTCTTTCTTGCCATTGCAATCTCCTTCTCCACGCTCCACCGGACCATCCACAATGAAGATGCAACTTTTTCTCGTCCTGGTGACCGCCGTGATGCTCGGTGGCCCACCAGTCGATGCGAATGAGCGACCGAATGTGCTGTTCATCGCGGTCGATGACCTGCGACCGGAACTGGCCTGTTACGGGCGTTCGCACATTCATTCGCCCAACATCGATCGATTGGCCAGCGAAGGTGTTCTGTTCGAGCGGGCCTATTGCATGGTGGCGACTTGCGGTGCGTCTCGGGCCGCCTTGATGACGAGCGTCCGGCCGACCGCCCAACGCTTTGTGAGTTACACGACGTGGGCCGAAAAAGACGCGTCGGATGCCCTGCCCTTGCACACGCATTTCAAGAACAACGGCTACACAACCATCAGCCTTGGAAAAGTTCTTCATCACAAAACAGACCACGTGTCGGGATGGTCCGAAGCCCCTTGGCGTTCCAATCTCGGCGGCTACCGGGATGTGGAAGCCGCGGCGGCCGCGCAAGCGGAGAATCAACGCAAGTGGCCCCAAAAGAACCGTCCGCGGCCGCTGCCGTTTGAATCTTTCGATGCCGATGACGATGAATACAGCGACGGTGAAGCCGCTCAAAAGACGAGTCAGTACTTGAGGAGATTCGCCGAATCACCAGATCAGCCGTTCTTTCTGGCGGTCGGTTTTTTGAAGCCTCACCTGCCGTTCGTGGCCCCGAAGAAGTACTGGGATTTGTACGATCGAGAGAAAATCGAGCTGCCCGAGAACTATCGAATTCCGACCGATGTGCCGTCCGACGCGGTTCACAATTCAGGCGAGTTGCGGAGCTATGCCGGCATCCACCCGAGCCAACCGTTGGATCGTGAAACGGCGATTTCCTTGATCCATGGTTACTACGCGTGCGTCAGTTTCACGGACGCTCAGGTGGGACGCGTGCTTGAAACCCTGGACGAAACAGGGCTGAGCAAAAATACGATCGTCGTGCTTTGGGGAGATCACGGGTGGCAACTCGGCGAACACGGCATGTGGAACAAGCATTCGTGTTTCGAGACTTCGATGCACGCGCCGCTGATCGTCAAGTCACCCGATGCGAGCCGATTCGATGCGGGGGAGCGTGTCACCGCGCTGACGGAGTTCATCGACATCTATCCGTCCCTCTGTGAATTGGCTGGTCTGTCGACGCCGAGCCACGTGGAAGGCAGCAGCTTCGTCAACGTCATGGAGGACCCGAGTCGACCGGGCAAGCCCTTTGCGATCAGTCGGTTCGGCAAAGGCGATACGATTCGGACCGACACGATGCGCTACGCCGAATACACCCTGCGTGACGGAACTTTCAAAGGAGCCATGTTGTTCGATCACCGTAGCGATCCGGACGAAGACATCAACCTCGTGTCGAAAGAGCCCGAGGCCGCGAGTCGGCACGCCACACAGCTGCGAGCCAACATGGGCCGTTGACGCGATCGACGAATCAAGACCGTCGGATCGATGCTGCACGGAAGATGCGTTTGCCCTCGACGGCCGAGACGCGATCCGGCGAACAAGCGACGCTTCATTCGGAATCGTCGCTACCGGCGTCGCAGGCCCGGAACGGTTGACCGAACGCCGTAATTGATGCCGGGGATGAAGTCGGCCCGGGGCGATCGAACGCCGTAGTTGATGCCGGGAATGAAGCTACGATACGGCGAACGAACGCCATCATCCGACAGCTCACGGATCAACAGGTGTCGCATCGCTTGGGAGGACGATCCAGGGGACCGGGGAACGTACCGGGGCCGGGGAACGTACCGGGACCGGGGAACGTACCGGGAGCCGGCAGCAATCCGTGACAGGCGACGAGCCGCCGGTGTCGGTGGTTGATCGTCGGGGACGGTGACCCATTCCCGCTGCGAGTCGGTCGCCGTCGCGGGGTTGGCGTTTCGGAAAGAACGCGGTTGTGACGCCCGCCATTTCTCGTACATCTTTGTCGCCGAGACGGGTTGATCGGCCGACGATTTACGGGCCACGGATGCCGACACGATGACGACGACGAGTGACAGTAAAATCGAGGTCGGATGAGTCATCGATTTGGCGATCCGGGATTCGTTCCGGCGTGACTGTTTCATTGTTTTACTTCCTCCGTCTCATTGAACGCCTCAGAGGAACCGTTGTCCACGTCAAATTCGCTGTATCGACCGTGTCGTTTTCTTTTGCCGTCATTGATCGTGTGGACCCCCGAGCATGCGGGGCCCCGAACGTGAATTGACGATGACGTTCACCGCAGGACCGCGTCGTCGCTGATTATACTGTCGACCCGATCCGCTGATTTCGTGCTTTTTCAAACCCCGTTCAAGGAATAGTCAATATGCTCCGCGTCATCTCCTTTGCTTTGGCAGCGTTGGCTGTCATGACCACACGTGCCGACGATCCGGCCGTGCGGTGGTGGAAAGGAAATCTGCACACGCATTCGCTGTGGAGTGATGGCGATGAATTCCCGGAGATGATCGGCGATTGGTACAAGAAACACGGCTACCATTTTCTTGCGCTGACCGATCACAACGTGCTCAGCCAAGGCGAACGCTGGATGCGAGTCAGCGATGTCGTCAAACGCAGTGACGCCGGGGTTCTGGATCGATACAAGGAACGATTCGGCGACCATTGGGTCGAAACGCGTGGTGAATCTGGTGGGACGGACTTTGAAGTGAAGCTGAAACCGCTCTCGGAATTCCGCCATCTGTTGGAGGAATCCGAGCAATTTCTGTTCATCCAAGCCGAAGAAATCAGTGATCGCGCCGAAGGGAAGCCGGTCCATATCAACGCCACGAACATCGTCGAGGTCATCCCGCCGGCTCGTGGTGATACGGTTCGTGCGGCGATGCAGAACAATCTGCGGGCGATCATCGAACACGGCAAACAACACGGCATCAACGTCTTGCCGCATGTCAATCATCCGAACTTCGGTTTCGCGATGACCGCGGAAGACCTCGCCGCCGTGGTCGCCGAAGAATTCTTCGAGGTCTACAACGGTCACCCGGGCGTCAATCATTTGGGTGACGACGACCATCCGTCGATCGAACGAATGTGGGACTTGATCAACGCGATCCGCCGGACACGGCTGGATGCTCCGCTGATGATGGGCATCGCGGTCGACGACAGCCACGAGTATCACGGTCAACCCGGTTCGCATCCCGGTCGCGGTTGGGTCATGGTCCGCAGTCTTTTCTTGACGCCGGAGCATATCGTCGCCGCAATCAAGCGTGGTGATTTTTATGCCTCCAGCGGAGTCGAGTTGATCGACGTCGTTCGTGACGGATCGAGCGGTACCTTGCGTCTGTCGATCAAGCCGGAGGACGGCGTGACCTATCGGACCGACTTTATCGCGACACTTCGCGGCGATGAAAACCTCGGCGACGACCAACGCATCGGTGTCGTCGTGGCCACGTCCACGGATTTGCGGCCTTCGTATTCATTAACCGACACAGAGCTGTACGTTCGGGCGGTCGTGACGAGCAGTCGGCCGCACGTCGACCCGTCGTTCGAAGGTCAAAAGCAGCAAGCTTGGATTCAGCCGCTCTCCGCCACCAAGCATTAGGGGCTGAACCGTCGCTGCAAGTGCGTCAGTTTGTGTCAGGGCGAACATTCCAATCGGGCCCTGCGTCAAGCTATAATCGATTCCCCGCTGTCGGGCACTTTGCTTCAGCCGAGTGTCCCGCCGCTTCGATTTCCCAGGACGGGACTCCGGTGCCCTGCCCTGCTGCCCCCCTGCCCACTTTGAATTAAGGTTTCGATTCCGTGTCCAAATCGCGTGCCTCCAATCGTCGTCAGTTTCTTCGCGGTGTGACCGCGGCCGGTGCGGCCGGCATTTTTTTGCCCTCGGCCGATCGAGCGTTCGGTCTTCAGGCTTCCACCGCGCGACCCGTCTTTGCGACGATCGGGCTGCGAAACCAAGGTTGGACGATCACAAACAAATCGTTCAAGTTTGCCGACTTTGCCGCCCTCGTCGACGTGGACGAGAAGGTTTTAGGAACCAACGTGGACAAAGTCGCGGAGAAACAAGGCAAGAAACCCGATGCCTACAAGGACTATCGTAAGGTTCTGGATCGAGACGACATCGATGCCGTTATGATCGCCACGCCGGATCATTGGCACACAAAGATTGCCGTCGAGGCGATGTATGCCGGCAAGGATGTTTACTGCGAAAAACCGCTGACGCTGACCATCGATGAAGGCAAGTTGATCGAAAAGGTCGTCAAGGAAACGGGCAAGGTCTTTCAGGTCGGCACGATGCAGCGTTCGGAATCCGAGCAACGCTTCTTGCAGGCGGTTGCGTTGGTCAACCACGGACGCATCGGAACGGTCAAGAAAGTGACTTGCGGGATCAACGGCATGATCGCGTCGCCGGTCATTCCGGTCGCCCCCGTTCCCCAGGAAATCGATTGGGACTTGTGGCTCGGCCCGGCACCCAAGGTCGATTATCGCGCGTTGCCGGAATTGCGTGAGGGCTACGGCGGCGGCGTTCCGCTGTACAGCAACTGCCACTATTCGTTCCGCAACTGGCACGAATATTCCGGCGGCAAGTTGACGGACTGGGGGGCCCACCACGTGGACATCGCTTGCTGGGCACTCGGCGCGAGCGACACCGGACCGAGCAAGATCACCCCCGTCGAGTACACCTTGCCTGTCGAGTACAAGGACGGACATCCCGTCGTTCAAGATCAGTACAACGCCGCGACCGCGTTCCAAATCAAAGTCGACATGCCCAACGATGTCGAGATGATCATCACCAGCGAAGGCGACAACGGAATCCTGTTCGAAGGAACCAAGGGACGATTCTTCGTCAATCGGGGAAAGATCGTCGGCAAGCCCGTCGAGGATTTGGCGGACAACCCCCTGCCCGAAGGTGCGGTGGAAGATGTCTACGGCGGTCCGGTCAGCGAGAACCACACTGCCAACTTCATCGAGGCGATGCAGTCACGAAAGCAACCCATCTCCGACGTCTGGTCGCACAATCGAATGCTGGAGATCTGTCACTTGTCCAACATCGCCATGCGGCTCGGTCGTCCCCTCAATTGGGATCCGGCGAAGCGAGTAATCGTTGGCGACCCTCAAGCCAATTCGTTCCTGTCGCGGGAAAGTCGCAAAGGCTTCGAGATCAACATCTGAATCACATGAACATGGATTGAAAGACGACCCAGCGGGCCGTCAGCAGCGTCATCAGCAGGCAGCACCACCACGAGGCCACCTGCGCGGCGGGTCTGCGGTGCAAAGCGTAAAGGATTCCCAGCGACGTACCGGTGACCAGAAGTTTAAAGACGACCAGACGCGTCGGATCATCGATGAACTGACTTCCCAGAGGATTGAGTTCACGCATGGTCCCCGCGTGGGTCGCCGCGAGGGTCCAAACCAGATCCAGCAACGACAACAATGCGATGATCGATAGAGATTTGATGATCACTTTTCGGTTGTCGGTCGAGCCATCGGACGTCGAGCCATCGGACGTCGGGCCATCGGACGTCGGGCCTTGAGAAGGCCGATTCGACAACAGGTGTCCGAATCCGAGCACGACGACGATCATCGCGAATAAAGTCAAAGGATAAGAAATCTTGGCAACCAGTCGGTTCGCGGCTGACGATCGTTCGCCCTGCAACGTCAACGCATCGGCGGCTTGAAGATCCTCCTTCACCCTGGCACGAAAACTTGCGTCGGGCGTGAATTCCGAAACGAGTCGGTTCAAAATCGGGTGATCCGCAGGGTCAATGAGGGTCGAGCTGAAATCGATTGACGTTCCCTCGGCCAACGCGGTGAACAACTCATAACCTTCGTGCATCGTGTCGATCACGACGGGACGCTCCTGTCGAAAGACGACGACGGTCGCTCCGAGTTGGACTTGTTCGAGTTGGCGAGAGAACCTCGTCAGCGGGTCGAGGGTTCGGAAGCCTCGCCGGCCGGCAAAGCGTCGTGTTTGTTGGGTACCTGTGATCGGACCTCCCCCTGAACGCCGCCATGCCATCGGATTTTCCTCGGCGCTCGTTCGTTCAAAGTCATCCGCCCCGAATTCCTGATTGTTGATCGTAACCGCCTCATCCGTGACGCGAAGATCGTAGGGTGGCTGCACGTATCGGCCCTCGATGAACAGATAGCCTTCCGGTGACTGCACCAGTTGTGGTTCTTGCGACCAAGAGACGGAGAGGACCGCTGTCACGCAAAACGCAAACGCGGCGCAACGAGTGAAGACCGGTGGGATGAGGTTACTGTCCATGCCAAATGCTCCGAGAAATTGAAAAGCGTGATAAAGATTCAACGCTTCGCCCCGCGCAAGGTTTCGGATCACATCGCGAGCAACTGTCCGTTTGCTCACGAGTACCCGTCAAGGCTGGTCGAAACAGGCTTCGAACCAGGCAAGGCGATCCTCTCAACGCCCACGTTACGGTTTTCGCGTCCGCCGATGGGGAGGAGGCATTGGTGCGGGCCGGCGGGCCGGCGACTTGACTTCCGGCTGCCTTTCGCAACCCGGCATGGCGTCCGGCATGCCGGCAATCGGTTGACGAAGGCACTTTTCCATCGCACGGGTGTGAACTTGCGTCCAGTTTGGCGGGCAAGGAATCGATATGACCACAAGACTAAAGTGCGCGTTCGGAAACGACCAAGCGGAAAACCATGATTCGGGCCGGAAAGTGGTTCCCCGGAGTCGATCGGTTTTCGCCAAGGCAAATGTCGGGGGGCCCGTTTCCATCAACGGACGGCGACACCGCCTCCGAGATTACCCATTGAAAGCAAAGCCCCGGGCCTGACGAATGACCAAAATTCTGGAACAGATTGACGACCCGAAGCTGGCGTTCGAAACCCATCTGGACGATTTAGCCGAAACGCTGGCCTGCGATTCTTTCGAGTCGGCCGGTTCGCTGCTCGATCGCTTTCCGGACCAGCGAGATCGGATTTTGGCGCTGATCGAGGCTGCCCAGGGGATCGGTTTGCCCGGTCATCCGATCGACCAAGCCCCCGCGAGCCACGTCTGGGGCGGCTTGTTCCCCTGCAAAATCGATGAGTTTCATGTCGTCAAAGAAATCGCTTCTGGCGGGATGGGAAGCGTCTACGAAGCGTTCCATCCGGATTTCCCCGGTCGGAAGCTTGCCATCAAGACCATCCGTCCGGATCTTCAGCATCCCAAATTCTTCAAGCGTTTTCGCGAGGAGCAGGATTGTTTGGCCGCGGTCGCCCATCCCCATGTGGTCAAACTGCAAGAAACGGGCGTCTTCCTGGGCAAGCCCTACATGGTGATGGACCGTGTCGATGGTTCAAGCTTGATCAGGCATCAGCGTCGACACTCGCTTTCTTTGAAGACATCCATCGATTTGCTCCTGCAAGTTTGTGATGCGGTGGCATCCGTTCATGATCAAGGCATCGTGCATCGCGACCTGAAACCGGCGAACATCTTGGTCGGTCGCCGTGACGGGCGAATCGTGGCGACGTTGATCGATTTCGGATTGGCGAAACGGGTGAACGAAGTCTTGGCCGGCGCGTCCGGCGAACCTTGGCCCGGGCAATGCTTGGGAACGCTCCACTACATGGCTCCCGAGCAAGCGGCGTCATCGGATGGCCGGGTTGATAACCGCAGCGACGTGTTTTCGCTCGGCGTGATCCTGTTCGAGTTGCTCACCGGGGCGACTCCGTTGGGGCAAGGATTAAAAGATTCCATGTCGATGTCGACTCGCCTGTCTCTCGTTCGCAATCAACAGCACGTCAAGATTTTCGAGCGGGAAACCCGAGTCGTCCACAAGGAGGCGTTGAAGATTTGCATCGGCGCACTGGCGAATTGTCCCGACGACCGATACGCCGATGTGAATTCATTCGCCCGAGACTTGATTGCCTTTCGATCCACTCTTTGAATTGCCACACGATGAACACGATCTCCTCACCGCATTTCGATCGGCTCAGTCACATCGAGACCGTTTGGACGATGGTTTTTGACGCCCATGGAAACGGAATCGGCGACGCAGGCCGAGCACAGCACGAATTGTTGGGACGATACGGAAACGCGATTCTCCGGTACCTGCACGGCGCGTTTCGTGATGAAACCATGGCAGAGGAGACGTTCCAGGAATTCGCGATCCGATTCCTTCGCGGCGACTACAAAGCGGCTCACCCGGACAAGGGTTGCTTTCGAGGGTTCTTGAAGGTCGTGTTGTCGCGTTTGGTTGCCGACCATTACCGAACGCGATCGCGAAGACGCGAGGCGACGCTGGAACCGGATCACGTCCTTCCCGATGAAACGGATTCGCGTGAACGCGAAAAGAGCTTTCAAGAAGTATGGCGTGACGAATTGCTCACGAAAGCTTGGCAGCGGCTCGCGGAGGAACAGACGCGAACGGGCAAACCTTGGTTGACGGTCTTGCGGTTACGAGTCGAGGAACCGGAGCTGCGGAGCGAGCAACTCGCCCAGCGACTCGGCGCACTCATCGGGCAAGACGTCACCGCGACGCGACTGCGAGTTTGGTTGCATCGCTCAAGGGAAAAATTCGCCAACTACTTGATCGATGCGGTCGCCGAGTCGTTGTCGAGTGACGACATCGACGACATCGAGCAGGAACTGGCGGATTTGCAACTGTTGTACTATTGCCAATCGGTGATCGAGCATCGGAAAACGCTGGCGCGGGTCTGATCAGTCCGAGCGGACTTTACTACAGCTCGATGTTCAGGATTTTGCGACTCCACCACACGCTGGTGACGACCAAGCCGATGATCGTGATGATCAAAGCTTGTCCGATCAACGATCGAAACATCAATAACGTGCCTTCGGGATGAAGGACGTAGAATCCGGCCAAGAACAGAAACGGAAACAGTGTCAAAATCAGGACGACCCGCCATCCGCCGGCGGTTTCCGCGTCCAGTTTTCGTTCGACCCGTTGGTTCTCTCGCAGGCTGTTGCTGATCCGTTCCAGGGATTCGGTCACTCGGCCGCCCTGCCGGAGGCTGATCACCACCGTCGAGGCGAACAGGGAGAAACTGTCCAGTTGCAACCGCTGTTTCGTGTCCATGATCGTGTCTGGTAGCGGGCGACCCAACTGATATTCGCCCATCATCTGTCGAAGTTCATCGGCCAACGGTTCAGGGGATTCGTGGCTGAGCGATTCCAATCCCTGTGCGAGCGACTGACCGGCCCGCGCCGAATTGGCCAAGTTTTGCATCGCGCCGACGAGTTGATCGCGTAATTTCAGGCGTCGCCGGTGGAGTTGCCAAGCGAGCAACCACCGGGGAACCATCAGCCACACGCCGACCAGGACGGTCGTGATGGGAAGGATTCGCAAAACCCATCCCGTCACGACCAAGCCGATCAGCATCACCGTCCAGAAACGCTGCAGCGAGTGCATGTGCTTCGCCGGCAATTCCGTCACCGCCTGTTTCATCAAGTCCTTCGGGACGAGGCGATGAAACGTTTGATCCGATCTTTTCAGCAAGACACGAACCGCAACGAAGGCGGCGACGCCGAACAACAGGGAAGTCACCCAAGCCATCAAAAGAACGCCTCCAACGCAACATCACCTCGGTCCAGGAGTGTTTCGATGAACGTCGGCAGTTGGCCGGTCGCCCGCAGTCGATCACCGTCGGGAGCGCACGCGAACAGGTCGCGAAGTTCCAAATGACCCGTAACGCGATCCACGCCGACACACTCGGTGATCTGGGTGATCAGTCGACGTCCGTCCCGGTGCCGTTTCAGTTGGATGATGACATCGATCGCGCTGCCGATCTGTTCGCGGATCGCGGTGACCGGTAAGTCCGCCGCCATCTGAACCAATACTTCTAGACGCATCGAAACGTCGTGGGAATCATTGGCGTGAATCGTCGTCAGCGATCCGTCATGACCGGTGTTCATCGCCTGCAACATGTCCAGCGATTCGGGGCCACGACATTCACCCACGACGATTCGATCCGGACGCATCCGCAAGGCGTTGCGAACCAGATCGCGGATCGTGTACTCCCCTGCTCCCTCGACGTTGGCGTTTTTGGTTTCCATGCGGACAAGGTGTTGCTTGGATAATTGCAGTTCCGCCGTGTCTTCGATGGTGACGATCCGTTCGCCATCGGGAATGAAATCGCTCAAACAGTTCAGCAAGGTCGTCTTGCCGGTTCCCGTGCCTCCCGAGACGATCAGGTTACGCCGAGATCGGACGAGTGCCCGCATGAAATCGGCGGCCTCCACCGAAAGGGTTCCCAGGGCAACCAAGTCGTGAATCGAAATCCGACGATCGGGAAACTTACGGATGGTTAAGGTCGGACCGCTGACGGCCAACGGGGCGATGACCGCATTGACGCGACTTCCATCGGCCAGTCGGGCGTCGACCAAAGGTTGCGACTGATCGATCCGCCGGCCGACTTTGCCCACGATGCGTTGGATGATGGATTCGACGACCTGATCGGAAATGAATCGACGCCCGCTGTCTTGAATCACGCCGGCGGTTTCGACGAAAATGTGATCGCGATCGACGACCATGATCTCGGAAACGTGTTTCATCCTCAGCAAGTCTTCCAGCGGTCCGTATCCGAAGACAATGTCTTTGATGTCTTTCTTGATCAACCGCATCGCCAAGTATTCTTGGAAATCCCTATGGATACTTTGTCGTACTTGTTCCCAAGCGTTCCAGTAATCTCGCTGCAAAGATTCGATGTCCCACGACGGTGCGGTGCTCTCCGTCTCAGGTCGAAGCACGCTTTGCAGGTAAGCTACGGTCGACTCGAGTTCCCTCTCACGCTCGGGGACGGAGGTGACCATTCGGTTCCATGGATGGTTCTCGGGGGCAAGCAGTTGTGTTTCATTCTCCTTTTCAGATTGGGACCAGGCGGCCAGGACCTGATTGCGAACCGCCGAACCGGCAAGGTGGGACAGCAGCGACGGATTCCCCGGTTCAGCTTTGGGCTTTGACAGGAGTCGATTTCCGTGGGCGATCGTTTCGATGTGTTGTTCGAGTGACAACAGATAGCTGTCGTCCTGATGCTTGGTAGGATCGATGCCTTGGCGTAGATTCATCCGATCCAGCAACTCGCGATGGGTCGCAGCGATCAAGTCAGATTGCTGTCGATCCAAGTGGTGCCGATACGCTTCTTGGGACAGCGATGCTTGGCTGGGCAGATCCACCGTGATGGTGAACGGAAAAAGCTCGATCGTCGTCTGGGACTGGATCTCACAGTGTTCGCCGGCACCCAACTGGCGGTTGCCGATGCGGATCCCGTTGCTGCCCAAAACCACGACTTCCCAGCCCGTGTCTTTGCGGTACAAGACCAACGCCTCGGGCGCGACGTAGGGGCTTGATAAGGCCAAGTCGCTGCCTTCGTCTCGTCCGATCGTGACCCGATCCCCGTCGATTTCGACGAGACGCCGCTGCGTGTCGACGACGTTGTTGTACCAAAGCCGCATCATCAGTATCCGGCCGAGTGAGGGACGACGAATCGAATGAATTCACCTTCGAGCAAGACGGCGGGGACGTTTGCGATGCCTTCCAAAGAAACGGTTTGGTAAACCACGTTGTCCCGAGGTTTCACCGGTGACGACTCAGCGTTTGACGCAGAGGAGTTGCGATAAGGGGGAATCAGATTCTCGGGTGCCGATAACAAACGAGATTTCATCGAAGGGACGACTTGAACCGCGACGATCGGAGATGCGGGGCGAGCCGAGCCGGTGGTTCGACGGTCGCCGGAAATTTGGTTGACGGTGATCGCCGCCAGAAGTCGACTGGTGTCGGTATCGAAGTCGGCATCCACGGCGATCGTGACGGTGTTGCGCCCGATCGAAGTCGAAGCTTCATTTCGGCCTGTTGTTTCTTGTTTGAAACGCTGGGCGACGCTGATCAGTTCGAACGGTCCGATCACCTCCCACTCTTGCAGATCGCTCGGTTCGATCAGGTCGCGCGTCAGCACCACGTCACCGGCTTCATACTCGCGTGTGGTTCTTCCACCGAACAGAACGCTACGGTTCGGATACGGGATCAAGGTGCGTTTCAACCGATCGGTTTGACCGGGAATGGGAACGGCGACCAAATCAGATTCGTCGATCAATTGACCTCGTTCCAGGCCGGTTCGCAGGGCCACGTACTCGTTCGGCGTGGTCTGGGAAGCCAGATAGATCCAATTGAGGCCGGCAGCCGCCACCGCAAAACCGCCGGCGATGGAAAGTTGGAGAATACCGTTCATGACTTTTCGACCAGTTGCAAGATGATTTCCAGGCGTGTGAGCTTTTGTTCGGCTAGCCAAAGCCGATCCTCGGCTTGCCCGTCGTCCTTCAGGCGTTCGATCAGCCTTTCTTGATCGGCGATCTGCTTGTTCAATCGATCGACGCGTCCTTGTTTGCGTTGTTCTTCCAGGCTTTCTTCTAATTCCAAGCGGTCTTCGATCACCTCGGCATCCGATCCGAATCGGATGCCCGGATCGATCAACGAGATCGACGCTTCCCGCACGGCTTCGGCCAACGCCTCACGGCCGAAGCCGCGTAGCCGTTCAAAAAGATCCCGTGCATCTTGATAAGAGGACAACAAACCTTCGCGTTTCGACGCGACGGCAAGTTCCAGATAAAGTTCCCAATGGGGCAGCGAATCGGTTTCGACGCTGCGGTGGTCCCAGTTGCCCTGCTGGACGGTGTGTGACGATTCGGGATCCCCGAAACCGTCCAACAGCGGTGATACTTCGATCGACTCGGTTGTCTGTTCGGTGATCGTTTGTTCGTCGGAGAACGCAAAGGCGGTTTGCGTCCAAGGCTGGAACCGTTGCGAAAAACTTTGGTGACGCGAATCGACGGTGGCGGTCGCTTGCCCGATGACCGAATAGCCCAGCCACACCAGCGCGACTAGCATCACCAAGATCACGGGCAACGCCATCACCAATTCCAGCGTCGCGATCGCATTTCGGGTTCGTCGCATCATGTTGGGAGTTCCGATCAATGCGATACGAGGCCGGAATGCTCGGACGCCAGTTCCATCGCCCGGCCGGTGGGGCCGTCCATCTCGTCGGCGGCGGTTGCCATGCGTCTGCGAGTGACGGGAACCAGTTTTGCTTGCCAGTTCAACCTGATTTTTGGCGCATTCTCCAAACCGTTGAACAAATCCCATGGCCAAAAAGCGGACTCGACGCTCGCCTCGGCACCCCAGCGAGGTACCGAACCTTCTTGATGATCCCAGTTCAGTGTGTCCCAGCCGACCCGTGGTTGGTGTAGCGAGGATGACGAGATTTTGTCGTTCGGATTGGCGTTGTAAAGGATCGACTGTGCGAAGGCCGTCATCCCGTGGTCGGTCGCGGCACGCAGCACACTGGTGGAAAACAAAGGCTCGTATTCACGATGCGCTGTCGTCAGCACGGTAAACAAATCTTCCGCGGCGGCTTGCCCCGCTTCATCGCTACCGACCCAAGGTTCATCCCCTTTGACGGAGGTTTCACCTTCAAACGAGTCCGCCATCACGATCATGTGCACCGGGTCGGACCGGCGTTGCCATCGGAGCGACGAATCGCCGTTTTTCTGCAGGCGCATGCCCGATCGAAAACGCCAAGCGTGAATCAGGGCATAACGATTCGTCCACTTTTCAAAGTGGTCGGCGGCGTGACTGATCGGGAGTTGCGATTTCATCAAACCCAGTAAGGGGGCGCGCAACGCGTCGACGTTCGGCATCGTCGCACACATCCACTGCGTCGAACGTTCCTGCCGCGGATCGATCGCATCGGGAACGTGTCGCAGGCTCGGATTCTGTGGTTGACCGGCCGTCTGGGCACCGATCGCGTCATCGGCGTCTTGTCTTTGATCGGCGATCTCGGCTTCGGCGTCACGGAATTCGGTGAGCTTCGATTCGATGTCCGTGATCTCCCGATCCAACGCATCGATTTCTTGCTCGTAGGCTTCCCGATCTTCATCGGACAGATCGGCATCGGCGGCACGATCTTCGATCGATTCTTTCAAGTCCTTCAGATCTTCGAGGGCGTCTTCCCGATCGTCGATCGCACTTCGCAAATCATCCGTCGCTTCGTCGAGTGTGTCTTCGATGTCCGACACGGCGGATTCGCCGGCGGGCATCTCGACGGCGACGTCTCGGCCCCAGGCGTCCGGCCAGTTGCCGCCGTGTCCCGACCCGTTGGGCTTCGGTTCGAACACGACCGGCATGCGCCGTTGGTCTTCGATCGGGATCATTCGGGCCTGGGCATCGTAACGATCCTCGAAACGATCAATAACGCGGTTGATTTGCTCGACGGCGAAGCCGGCCGACGCCGGACGATCGGGGGCGGCCAAGTCCAGCCCCGATACGCCGGCGGCGAAGTCGGCCAAGGTGGGAATCAGTTGAGACGCGAAAACCTGTTCCTGTGGCGAACCGGCCAATTTCCCGTACCTCTCGATCGCCAGCAAAAGAAGCCATTCCTTGCCGATCAAGACGATGCGAGCCGTCGCGGCCACGTGAGTCGCTACGGCGGCGATCGCGGGAACGATCCCGAACGGTGGAGGGATCAGGAATACCGCATTGGCGACGGATTTGGCCGTCAGCCAGATCACCAGTTCTCGTTTCAACGTCATCCGTGCATCATAAATCGTGGCAAAGGCTTCCAAATCGACGCTGGGACGTGGCGAAGTCCGGCGTGTGACGGCGCGGATGATGTTGCGATCTAAATTGGTAAACGGTGGCTGGACATAGGCGTTGGGAATCCTTCCGATCGGTGCGGATTCGGTCAAAAGGTTGATCGCGTTGTCCAGGATCCGATTCTCGCCGGTATTCAGTTTCAAACCGAAGCGTTGTTCGGGGCCGCCGATCGCGTCATGGATGACGCCGATCGCCGTTGCTTCGCCGATCATGTGATTGCAAGCGGTGACCGTGTTCATGCCCCGAGCCGCCCAGAGCGAAGTCGCAAACGCTGCGGAATCTGCCGCGTTTTGCACCTCCATTTTCTGTTTGACGGCGTGGCCGGCGTTACCGACCAGCGACATCAACACGACGATCACCAGCAAGACGATCAACGCCACCAAGGCGATCTTTCCACGCCGTGGTTCCGCCCGCGCGGCAAGTCGAACGGGTCGATGTCGCGACCCGGTTCCTCCTGTCGAATCTCTACCGAGTTCCATAGCCGATCCCCAGCGTTTGCGAATCGTTCTGCGGACCTTCGTTGGACAGCCTGACGCTTGTCGTCAGTGGAAAGGTGTACCCGTCGCCGTCCGGTTCGCCGATCAGACGTCCGATTCCCGGAATTCGGAAGGGGTAGTCGTAGGTGACTTCCGCGATCAACTCGGCGTCCCAGGCGTCGGGTCTTTGGACCGTAACGCGGATCGATTCCGATGCATCGTGTTGTTTGGCTTGCACGTAGCTTTGGGCGACGGGATCGGAGGACCACTGGCGATAGGCTTTCGCGAACTCGCCGTTCGGATCGATCGCGTCCGAGGATCGACCGCTCGAGCCGCTGGCAAAAGGAATCATCGCCTGTCGCCCGGCGCGGCGGATCGTTTCCTCGGCGATCGGCCAATCGCTCAGGCTACTGTGCACACTGGCGACTCTGGCTGCAACGTACGCCGCGTGAACGGTGCCGAGTTTGGCCACCAGCATCAACGCCGATTCGACGACCATCGCGACCAACAACATCAGAACCGGTAACACCATGACGTAAGACAGAGTGTAAGCGGCTCCATCCTCATCGGTCATCAGCCAACCGATGGCACGTGAGATGCGTCGAGTTTGGTTTCGGATCACAGCCATGGCATGGTCAACATTCCGTCAAAACCGCGATGGACATACTGACAGATTTCGACGCCCAAAAAGAACATCAACGCGGCCAGCGGTAACACCACCGCGGTCGTCAACACCACCTCCAGGGCGGCGGCACCCTGTCTGGGTCTGCGAACAGAAAACACGTTCACCGGTTCGGCCCCCGAATCGGACACCACATCGATCCGCCTAGCTGATGTTCTTGCCACGCAGATCGTTCCACTTTTCGCGAAGCCAATCGAAGACTTCTTGGCCGAGTGTCATGACGGCGACAAGGATGACCGCCGCGATGGCGACGATCATGACGGTTTGGACGGCTTCCAGCCCGGCTTCATCTCGGTGGAACCGCTTCGACGCGTCGTGTATTCGTTGGAAAGGCATGATCAAAAACCCGAAGCAAAGTATTGAAGCCGTCGATCGGATCGGCGGGACAAGGCTTGATCGCAACCGATGGAGATTTGTTACAAGATGTCGGAAGATTTCTGTCGAAAAAGGACTTCAAGGTCATAGTCGGGCGTCGGCCCGGCGGTTTCGCTCAGTCCGCGGCAACGTGTGATTTCGGTAATGCGTCTTGATCCGTCGGCGGTGCGGCTGATCTGCACGATGATGTCGATGGCCGAAGCGACTTGCACGCGAGCCACGTGGGCGGGGATCGAAACGCCGCCCATCAACGACAGCGTTTCCAGTCGCACGGCGGCGTCGCGTGGCGTCGATGCGTGCACCGTCGTCATGGCTCCACGGTGGCCCGAAACCATCGATTGGATCAAGTCCAGGGCTTCGCCACGGCGGACTTCGCCCACCAAGATGCGATCCGGACGCATCCGCAGGGAGTCGACGAACAGATCACGAATCGTCACGGCACCGAGACCGGATCGGTCCGCGGGTTGGGCTTCCAAGTACAGCGTGTGCAGTTGTTGAAGCTGCAGTTCGGAACTGTCCTCGATCACGACGATTCGTTCGGCAGGATCGATCTCCGCCGAAAGCGCGTTCAAAAGTGACGTTTTCCCCGATCCGGTGCCGCCCGACACGACCAAGTTCTGGTGGCCGGCGACCGCTTGAATCAAGAAGTCCGCCATCGGTTGGTTCAACGTTTTCAACTCGACCAATTGATTCAAGCGAAGTTTGGCCGTGTTGTACTTTCGAATCGACAAACACACCCCCACGCGGCTGCAAGGCGGCAAAATCACGTGGACACGTGAACCGTCGGGGAGTCGTGCGTCGACGCTGTGAACGCCGGAATGAAGTGGTCGACCGGCGAATTCGGCGATGTTCCTGGCCGCCGCCAATAATGCCGTTTCGTCCTCGAAATCCAGGCCTTCTTCCAGCGTTAATCTGCCGGCTCGTTCCGCGAAAATCATCGTCGGACCATTGATCAGGACCTCCGAGACGCTCGGATCGTCCAACAGGTGGGCGACCGGCTGCAGGAAACGACGCGTCGTGCGGGAATAGATTTCATGAATCGTCATGACCCTGTATCGCGGCAGGTGAAAAAGTATTTCAGCCGGTTCGCAAGTTTTTCTGTAACGATCCGACCATGCCGGCGAATCAGCGTTGTCGGCCTGTCACAGAAACTTGCAGGCTCCGCAGACACCCATCGATCCTCCGTCCCGAGTTTCCACATGGCTTCCCATCCGAACTACGAATTATTCGAAGAGATCGGACGCACCGCATCGACCGTCGTGTATCGCGCCCATGACCTGGCACTCGGCCGTGACGTTGCCATCAAGGAGCTGACCGACCAGGGCAGGAGAGATCCTCAGCGGCAAGAGCGGTTTTTGCGTGAGACGCAATTTTTGGCGCAAACCGAACATCCGGGGGTCTTACGCATCCACACCGTCGTGCAAGAAAACGCTTGGATCGTGATGGAACTGATGAAGGGCAGTCTGGCGACCCAGATCCGGCACGCCCCGATGCAGCCCGATACGGTTCGCAGTGTCTTGCGTCAGCTTTTGTCGGCTTTGGAGTTCCTGCACGGTCGGGGCAAGTTGCACGGCGCGATTCGTCCCTCCAATATCTTGATCGACGCCCAGGGATCCGTGCGGCTGAGTGATTTCGAACCGACCGACTTGGACGGCGAACTTCGTCCACCCGCTGCGACGCAGAAGTACATCGCGCCGGAATGCATCCGCGCCGAATTCGGAAAGCTCGGTCCGGCGTCCGATCTGTACTGCTTGGCCTTTACGGCTTTGGAACTTTTGGTGGGACCGGACTTCGACCGAAAAGTCCTGAAGGAGCAGGCGACGGCGATCGACCAAAACGTCGCTTGGCTACGCGTCCATAGCAGTGAAGACGCGATCCCGAAAACCGGCGAGCTGATCAAGTCGGTGCCCGCGGACCTGGCCAAGACGATCGACGCCATGCTTCAGAAACAGGTCCGGCAGCGTCCGGTTGACGCGAGCGAAGCGATCGCGATGTTGAACGAACAGGTCGTCGTCGCCGTGCAGGCAATGCCCGCCGCTCCGCCGCCGACGGACCGCCCCACCGGAATCTTGCCGACATCCGTCAAGCACATCGATCCGCTCCGGGCAAACAGCGATCCGTCGGGACCGCGCTCCGCCGCCGGGATCCCTTCTTCGGCGGCAACTCGAGACAACGCCGGCGTCAAGAAAGCCGCAGCCGAATCGATGTCCTCTCGTGATCGCTTGAACCGGACGCTCGAAAAGCCTTACGTCTTGTATCCGCTTTGTGCACTGTTGTTGATCGGCGCCCTCGGGCTGGGTCTGTTGCTGCGAAGCGACGAACAAGAGGATGCGCCGGAGCTGGCCGGTCTGGTTCCATCCCAGGTCGACATTGAGCATCAAAGTTCGTCTGCGGTTCAGGAAAACGAAGCCTCCACGCCGGAGCCGATCGTCGAGCTTCCCGAGGTTATTCCGGATCCGAAGCCTGTTGTCGCGACGGCCGAGACACAGACCGTCGGTGGTGACCGAGGAAGCACCGAGGACGAAAATGCCGACGACGAAATCGCCGAGAAGGAAACGCTCGAAAGGGAAACGATCGAGCAGGAAATGCCTGAACCGGCCGAGCCCGTCGTTGAAGCGGTTGCCGAAGGATCACCGGCGGTCTCGGAGCCGAAGTTGGACTTCATGAAATTGGTCTCCAAGGAAGCCGAGATCGATACGAGTGAGCTGCTTGAAGAATTCAAAGGTGACCCGGAACTGGTCATCGACGCGGGCGGTTTCTTGTCCGAAGCCACCGACGTGGCGATCGATCCGCAGGGCCGATGGGTGGCCGTCAGCGGCGAAAAAGTCATTCGCCTTTGGGATTTGAAGACCGGTGAATTGGTCAAAACTTTGCGTGGAGATCGATCCCGAACGTCGTACGGTGATTGTCACACGTTGGCCTTTTCCCCCGACGGCGAAGAACTGGTCGTCGGTGTGGGCGACTATCAACCGCACGGATCGATCCGAGTCTATCGGACGGCCGACCTGGATCAGATCGACGCTTTGCTCCCCGGCCACACCTCACCCGTTCGCCAAATCAATTTCTCTCGTGACGGCCGAACGATGGCGACTGCCGACGCCGACGGCAACGTCGCCGTTTGGGACTGGAAAAAACGAAGCATCATCGATCAGATTCCGCCCCGAGACCCGCAATCTCCGATCATCGATGAGCTGATGTTTTCCGGCGACGAAGGTGTTCTGACGGGCATCGACTTTGCGGGGCCTTTTTTGTTGGATGCCGCCGACATGCGCCGGCTGACGGCGAACGACGACTTGCCATCGCGACTCTACGGATGGATGTACGATCTGCTGACGAACCAACTCCGCTATCCTTTCGGAACGGACAAGGATCCCCGAGTCGTCGACCTGAAGCTCGAAAGCGATCTTTGGGCGGCCAGCGGAATCGGTAAGGATCAGGGACGCAACAAGTTCTGGGTCGGCGTCTGGCCGGCGCGTCAGCGTGAGGCGACTCCGGTGGCCGATCCACGGCTCATTTACGACGGACATCGGTGGCAGGTACGTTCGATCGATTTATCGCCGAAATTGGGATTGGCCGCCAGCGTGGACATGTTCGGCGAAGTTCACGTGTGGAGTTTGGACGACGGCAAACCCGTGCACCGCTTTCGTGCTCAAGGTCGGCCCATTTACGAAGCCGCGTTCGATCGTGATTCCGATCGCATCGCTTTCGGAACCGAGCCCTATCGTCCGGACGTTTGGGGACGAAACAACTACGGCGCGATCGACCGGGTATTGGACTTGGCGGCACGGTCGATCTATCCGATCGAACCACAGGCCGACCTGTCACCGTTGCAAGAAGTGTCTTTCGACGCAAGCGAGCAGTTGAAGGTCGAACGAACACAACAAGGCGCGGGTGTTTCGTTGGTCAAAGAGCGTGACGGACGCAACGTGTCGCGGTACGAGCTGACGACCGGCCGAACACCGACCGTTTTCTCCCTGGTCGACGAATCCGTGTTGGCCGTCGATCGTCCGGTGGTCTTGGGCGACAGCGAAGGCCTGTTGGCCGTCTGGGATTCGGAATCGGACGAGCTGAAGCGAGCCTTCATCGGTCACGATGCGATGATCACGGCACTCAGCATTGCACCCGATGGACGACGTTTGTTGAGCGGGTCGTCGGATCGCACGATTCGGCTTTGGAGTCTCGAAGACGCCGTCCCGACGGGTATTTTTGACGTGAAATTTGAAAACGTCACCGTCACGGCCGTTCCGGTCGGTTCGTCGTCACATCGCGCCGGCGTTCGAGTCGGTGACCGGATCGAATTGATCGACGGAAAAACGATGAAGGACATGTACGAGCTGATGCTGACCGGCGATTTCAACTATCGGCCGGGCCAAAGGGTGCCGGTGCGAATGAGTCGTGACGGCGAGACGTATGACTTCGAGATGCAAATGAAGCCGGGTTATGATTTTTCCGAGCCGATCTTGAGTGTTTACGTCGGCGATCAGGATCGTTGGATCGCCTGGACGCCTCAAGGATATTACGACGCCGCACCGGGAGCCGAGGACTTGATCGGCTGGCACGTCAATCGTGGGCCCGATCAGACCGCCGCCTATTTTGCCGTCGGTCAATTTCGTGAACAGCTTTATCGTCCTGACATCATCGATCGATTGCTCCAAGGCGATTCTTTCGACGATGCGGTCAAGGCGGCGAACGCAGCACGCGACGAGGCGGCGTTCGACTTTCGCAGCCCGTCAGATCTGGCGTTGCATCATCCGCCGAGAATTCGCATCGAATCCCCGTCGAACAATGGGTCGATTCGCGGTGCCGTCAAAGTCGTCGCGGTCGTGACCAGCCCCAACGGTCTGCCCATTCGTGACGTTACGATGTTGGTCGACGGCGTAGCGACCAAAAACTTTGACCCGAAATCGCCGGTGGAAACCGAGATGACGATCGAACACGAGTTCGTCACGGATCCGGGACCGAGGACGATCGAGTTGATCGCGTCGAATGCCGAATCCAAGGGGGCGGAGTTGGTCCGAATCCGTGTGGCCGGTGATGCCGGTCAAGCGGATCGACGGCCCGCGTCGGATTTGATCGTGTTGGCGATCGGCGTCTCCGGTCGCGTCGACGCCGGATCAGCTCGGAGTGCGGCGAAGGACGCCGGCGTGTTTGCCGAAGCGATGTCACGACAGCGGCAAAGTCGACTTTATCAGGATGTCAGGACGCGGGTTCTGATGGACGAACAGGCGACCCGGGCGGCGATCTTGGACGGTTTTCAGTGGTTGGTGGACGAAACGAAACCGGGCGACACGGTGGCGATTTACCTTTCCTCGGATGCGTTTATCGATTCGTCGCAGAATTTCTACATCGGCGCCCACGACGTCGACTTGCAGCGTCCTCGTGCGACGGCGGTGTCTTGGCGAGAATTCGTCAACACACTGCAAACCGACTTGCCCGCCGGGAAACGTTTAGTGTTCTTGGACTTGGAGCCGAGCGAGCAAGCGGTTGCACCGGGGCTGCCAAATCCGTTGCTGGATCTGGCCGCACCGGAGCTCGGGACGGTGTTCTTTTCATCGACGGCACTTCAGCAGCGATTGCCAAGGACGGCGGACGGCGGACCGAGTTTTCTGACCGCCGCGCTTCAACGCACCATCGCCGACCCACAGGTCGACGTGACACCGGATCCGCCCGACGGATTGCTTTCCGGAGAGGAAACCTCCATCGCGTGGATGGACAAGGTCCGGTCGTTGTCCGATGGCAAGCTGTATCCGGTCGCGTTCACCCCGACCGCAAGTCGCCAGATCAATCTCTTTGAACTCAACGAAGCTCGCTGAAACCGGACGGTCAGCTTCATTCGTTTCTCTCGCCTTCTCACCCGGAGTATCGTCGCATGAGTCAACAACGTATGGCCGTGACATTGTTCATGGCAATTTTTTTAGGCGGTGGTGTTCGATCATCAAACGCACAAGGTTTTTTGAACGAACTCGGTCGCCAATTAGGCAATCAAGTCGAACGGGAAATTCGCGGCAGGATAAACCCACCGTCGAACGGAGGTTCACGGACGAATCCTGGCACCGGACCCCAACCGGGGGCACAAGGCATGTCCATTCCCGGCGAAAGCGGTCGCCAAAACAACGGCGGTGGCGCCTTCGACGGTGGAGATTTTTTTGGCCCGCCATCGGGCGGGACGGGGCCTCGGATCATCCCGCCACGCCTGATTCAACCCCGGCAAGGCCGGCGAACCGTTGATCCGCAGCCGATCTATCGACCGCCCGGCAATGCACAGCCGATGACTCCCCAGACGACCCCTCAGAGGACGTATCCGCAAACGACGATTCCTAGGCAGGGGTACAGCGAATCTGATCCGGCAGGAGTCATGTCGATTCCCCCGCCACGCGCCGCGGTGCTGCCCGCCGTCAGCAATCAGGAATTTAGGATCCGTTGTCCAAAGGACTTGTCCAGTTCGGTCAGCTATCAGTTGGTCTCCGGGCAATCCGAGTATCCGTTCACCATGACGCCTGGCCAAATTCACAAGATCGTCGAATCCCGCGTGTGGGTGATCCGTTACAGCAGCGACGGACGCGAAGTCAGTTATCGTTTGCGGGGCGGCAAGACCTACGAATTCGCAAGACTCAACGGCAAGCTGACGCTTTACGAAGATGACACGGTCGAAGCCGAACCGCCGAAACGATCCTCGTTGAGGAACGGATGATCGAATGACGAGCTGCGTCCTGTTTCTGACGGCCGACACGGCCTGGGCGGTCCCGGCGGCCAGTCTATCAGCCGGTCTTGCCGGAGCATGTTTTTCGAACTGGGTCTTTTGTTCGGCGAAAGTCGCCAAGAAGGCGAGCGTCGGGGTCTACGAAGACCAACGACTTTCGCGGTTGCGGATGCAAAGCAAGACGTACCGTTTGTTCGAAGGACACGTCGCCGCGATCATGCGTCACTTGGGATCCGAACGGGACGATACCCGAAAGCGTTTGAAACTTGCTTTGCGATCCGACGCATCGACCATGGATTGGATGCCACGCGAATTCATCGCCACCAAGATCGTCGAAGGTGTGATCGTGGGCTGCGTGGTTTTGGCTTTGGTCAGCCTGACCGGCGTCTGGCAACTCGCGATCTTGTTCGGCTTCGGCTTGATGTTGTCGTATCCGTTCCTTTCGGTGCAGTCGGTGTCGCGTCGCTTCGAAACAAGATTGCGGCGGCAACGAGTTCGTTTTCCTTTCGTGATCGATCAAATCGCTTTGATGATGCAAGCCGGCGAAAACTTCGAAGAAAGTCTACGGTCGGTGGCCCGGGAAGATGTCGATCATCCGCTGACCGAGGAATTGAGGCGAGTACTGGGTGATTTGACGGCCGGTCGTACCCGCCGCGAGGCTTTTGAGGACCTTAAAAATCGCATTCCCGAGCCCGAGATCGGTGAATTGATCTCCAGCATCATCAAGGCGGAAGAATTGGGGACACCGTTGAGCACGATCTTGTCCGAACAGGCAGAACAGATGCGCGTCAAGCGATCGCAATGGGGTGAAAAGGCGGCAGCCGAGGCCGAAGTCCAAATCGTTTTTCCAGGCATGCTGGTCATGGTCGCCTGTCTGATCGTCGTCCTCGGTCCGATCATGTTGCCGGCCGTCATGAACGTGTTGGGAGCGGGAGAATAGAAATGGGAGCTCGAATCCTGGTCCAGTCGGGAATCGCCGCGGGAACCACTCATTGGATCCAACGCAGCGTCGTCAGGATCGGTAGCGATCCGGGAATGGACATCACGTTACCGCATGCCGATTTGGCAAAGCACGCGATGACGTTGGAATTCCGTGACGGTCAGTATCACGTTCACAACCGCAGCACCGAATTGATTCACGTCGGCGGACGAACGGTTTCAAACGGGGCGGCGATCGTTTGGCCGGACACGGACCTGCTGCAATGCAA